>WQUS01000366.1 GCA_009781965.1 Bacillota bacterium
GAAAAATAGTGGAACGGCGCGACCAGGTCTTGAGAACCCGCTTCTCGCCCTTATCATTCATCGTTCTAATCCGTCCTAACAGCTTTTCTTCACAATACGGGCCTTTTTTAAGGGAGCGACCCATCGGCTAGCCTCCTTCCTTGCTTGCACCTGTAACAACGTTTGCGTCTGTTATAACAATCGGATTCTATTTGCGGCGCCTATTTTTTACCCCGGCGCTTGACAATCATCCGATCGCTGGGTTTGCTTTTCCTGGTCCGGGCGCCCAAAGCCGGTTTACCCCAAGGAGTAACAGGGTTTCTGCCGATAGGCGAACGGCCTTCGCCACCGCCGTGGGGGTGGTCCACCGGGTTCATTACCACGCCGCGTACCGTGGGCCTGATACCCATCCAGCGCTTGCGCCCGGCTTTACCAATATTGATATTTTCATGGTCCACATTACCCACCTGGCCGATAGTAGCCCTGCATTCCTGCATCACCAGTCTCATTTCACCGGATGGCATCCGGATGTGGGCGTATTTACCCTCTTTGGCCATCAATTGGGCTGACGCGCCGGCCGAACGAATCAATTGACCGCCGCCGCCGGGATACAGTTCCAGATTATGAATCATGGTGCCCAAGGGGATGTTGCGCAAAGGCAGAGCGTTCCCCACCTTGATATCCGAATCAGGACCGGATTCGATAACCTGCCCCACCTTCAAGCCAATCGGCGCCAGAATGTATCTTTTTTCGCCGTCGGCGTAATGTAAAAGGGCAATCCTGGCCGAACGGTTCGGATCATATTCAATGCTGGCCACTTTGGCCGGAATACCGTCTTTATTCCGTTTGAAATCAATAACCCGATATTTGCGTTTATGGCCGCCGCCACGGTGCCGGACAGTAATCCTGCCGTTGGCATTCCTGCCGCTTTGTTTCTTCAGCGGTTCCAGCAGGGACTTTTCCGGTTCGGCGGTAGTAATTTCCTCGAAGGTTGATACCGTAACGAACCGCCGGCCCGGAGATGTCGGTTTAAACTTTTTAATCCCCACTTGTTTCCTCCTTCCTCTCGACGTTCGAACCTCGAACTTCGAAAATTACATTCCTTCAAACAGCTGGATCTTGCTGCCCGGCTTCAAGGTGACAATGGCTTTTTTAACATCCGGGGTTTTGCCCCGGTGGTTGCGCACCCGCTTAAATTTGCCTTTAACCCGCATCGTGCGCACTGCGTCCACCTTAACGCTAAACAGTTCTTCCACCGCCTGGCGGATTTCAATCTTGTTGGCCCGGGGGTCAACGATAAAGGTGTATTTGTTTTCTTCCAGCATGGCCGTGCTTTTCTCGGTAACCACCGGTTTTCTAATGATATCCCTGGGGTTATCCATTAGGCGAATACCTCCTCGACCCTGGCCACCGCGTCTTTGGTAATTACCAGCGTATTATGGGCCAGCAGGTCATAGACGTTCAGGCCCGGTACGCTGAGCGGCTTGACGCCGGGGATGTTGCGGGCCGACTTAAAGACTGTTTCATCCCGGTCGGCGGTAACCACCAGAGCCTTATTGTTTACTTGCAAATTACCCAGGATTTTTACCATATCCTTGGTTTTAGGCGTTTCCATGACCAGTTCTTCCAACACTACGATGCTGCCGCCTTCAACCTTGGACGACAGAGCCGACCGCATCGCCAGCCGGCGGACTTTTTTAGGCAACCGGTAACTATAGTCCCGGGGATGCGGACCGAAAACAATACCGCCGCTCCGCCAGATCGGGGAACGGGTGGAACCGTGCCGGGCACGGCCGGTACCTTTTTGGCGCCACGGCTTGCGGCCGCCGCCGCTGACTTCGCCCCTGGTTTTGGTATCGTGGGTACCCCGCCGCTTGCTGGCCAAATGCTTGTTCACTACATCAAACAGGGCCTGCCGGTGCACGGCTATACCAAATACCGACTCGCTTAAGTCCAATTCTCCGACCTGTTCGCCGTTTATGTTGTACATGGCAACTTTAGGCATGCATAACTTCCTCCTTTCGCCGCTCCAACCCTAGCGGGACTTGACGGAACGTTTGATAGTCAGTAACCCGCCCCGGGGACCGGGAACGGCTCCCCGGATAGCCAGCATGTTTTGTCCGGCTTCCACCCTGATTACTTCCAGATTTTGCACCGTAACCCGTTCGGCGCCGTATTGGCCGGGCAACTTACGGCCTTTAAATACCCGGGCCGGACCCTTGGCTCCCAGGGAACCGGGCCGGCGGTGATATTTGGAACCGTGGGCCATGGGACCGCGATGGAAACTGTGGCGTTTAATGCCGCCGGAAAAGCCGCGGCCTTTGGTAATACCGATTACATCCACCCGTTCGCCGGGATTAAATATATCGGCTTTGATTTCCTGACCCACTTCATAACCTTCGACCGTTTCCAGCCGCACTTCCCGCAGGTAGCGCTTGGGCGCTACGCCGGCTTTGGCGAAATGGCCCTTGAGCGGTTTATTGAACAGGTTCTCCCGTTTTGCACCGAAACCCAGCTGCACAGCATTGTAGCCATCCCGTTCAAGATCCTTTTTCTGCACCACAATACACGGGCCAACCTCAATGACCGTCACCGGTATGGCTTCGCCGTTTTCGGCAAAAACCTGCGTCATGCCGACCTTCTTACCCAGTATGGTTTGCATCATTCATCGCACCTCTCACCAACGACTTACACTATTCTTCAACTTACAGTTTTATTTCAATATCCACTCCGGCGGGCAGGTCAAGGCGCATCAGCGCATCCACCGTTTTGGGAGTAGGTTCCATAATATCAATGAGGCGTTTATGGGTCCTCATCTCAAACTGTTCCCGCGAGTCTTTATTCACATGCG
Source organism: Bacillota bacterium (assembly GCA_009781965.1). Classification (GTDB taxonomy): domain Bacteria; phylum Bacillota; class Desulfotomaculia; order Desulfotomaculales; family Desulfallaceae; genus BRH-c8a. The sequence continues at coordinate 2,831 of WQUS01000366.1, forward strand.
GGGAGCGCAAGATCGTATAAATATTTTTTTCCGTCGGCAGCGGCACGGGTCCCGCTACGGATGCACCGGTCCGACGGGCAGTCTCGACTATTTTCTGGGCCGATTGGTCCAGCATATTATGGTCGTAAGCTTTTAACCGGATCCGGATTTTTTGGCTTTTCAACGGACTGGTCTCCTTTCACCCCCAAGATGCGGGCTGGTTTCTTTACTCGTTAATACCGGTCACCACTCCGGCGCCCACGGTGCGTCCGCCTTCACGAATGGCAAAACGCAGGCCTTCTTCGATGGCAATGGGGGTAATCAGTTCGATGTCTACTT
>WQUS01000367.1 GCA_009781965.1 Bacillota bacterium
CCCCGCTGCCGCCACCAGGCAGGAAAGGGCCAAAACCATGCTGAACAACTCGCCGGCAGCCACTGGTTTACGCCGCACCAGCCGCTCCAAACCAACCAGCGCATTGTAAAAAGCCACCGCTAAAAGCGCGCCAAAAACAGATTCGAACAGCACCCGGATATACTCGTAATTACTGGGGGCAGTAAGGGCCACATAAGCGGCGCCCATGACCATCAGCACGGCGAACACAGCACTGCCCAATAAAAAACGCAATCCAGCCGCTTGCATCGGTAAGGAATAAACAGCCAGACCCACTAAAAACAGCGATATCAGCCGAATAACGTTCTCCCAGCCATCGCTTGCCAGATACAAGCCCAACGCCGCGCCTAACAAAACCGGCCAGCTTCTGCGGCGATAAACAGCGCAGACCGCCGCGGCAGCCGCCGGCCCAAAGGGAAACAATTCGCCTAACAATACCGCCCGGCCCAATATCAGACCGGCTAAACCCAGTACCGCCGCCCCGGCTAGTCCCTTTAGCCCCCAGCGGGAGATTTCCTTAACCGGGAATCCCCGCAACAAATCAAACCGCAGCCCTTGCGCGCCGCTATGGTTTTCCGCCCTGCTTTGTCCCGTATCCATCCCCTCAAACAAAATTCCACCCCTCCGTACTACAAACTGCCCCTTGCTAAACATTATAGTACAAAAAGATGGAATTGTATTAACTTATTTGGTATTTTATTACAAGTTTATTACGACATCTTTCTCGCTTCCCCGACCAGTCCATATAGGATATCGGCTTCGCTTACCAACACCGAATTCGCGCCCAAACCCTGCATCACCCGGCTCAAAATCCGGGCGCCGGCAGGAATAATATCGGCCCGCTCCGGCTGCAAACCGGGCAAGCGTTTCCTTTCCGCCAGGGTTATGCCATGCAGTTTGCCATCAAGACGCAGCACATCTTCCCTGGTCAGCCGGAATCCGTGCACCAGCTTGGGATCATACAATTCCAGGCCTATAGCCATAGCCGCCATAGTGGTCACCGTGCCGCCCACACCCACCACTTCACCGTAATCGTACCGGCGTACAACCGACAACGCCGGTTCAATGACCCGCCTGATCTGGCCGTTCCCGTAGCCGCCCTCGGTCATGCGCACCGCGCCGACGCTGACACTGACGCTAGCCAGACGACCGGCCACGGACCAGGAAAATTCAGTGCTGCCGCCGCCAATATCCACCACCAGAGGATTGCGCACACCACTTAACCCGCCCATAGCTCCCAAAAAGCTTAACCGGGCTTCTTCTTTGCCTGACAGCACCTGTAACGGCCGCTCCGTAACGCCGGCCACCAGGCGGATGAATTCGTCACGGTTGGCAGCGTCACGTACCGCGCTGGTGGCCGCCAAAAGGATATTTTGCGCGCCCAGTTCTTCGGCCTGTTTGAGATATTGTTCCAAGACCGCTAAGGTCTTTTCCATGGCCGCCGGTAAAAGGCGGCCGGCCATAATACCGCGGCCCAACCGGGTAGTTTTTAAATCTGAATGCAACGGCGCAACCTGGCCCTGTTCATTGACCTCCGCCACCAGCAACCGGACGGAATTGCTGCCTATATCCACAGCAGCGACAATCATTAGCACCACCCCTTAACAAACAACAAAAAGCATTCCCCCGGGAATGCTCAAGCTGCGTTTGGTTTTATTATTAACCGCGTTTGCCAGTACCCCGGCCGCCCCGTTTGGAATCGGTATTCCGACGCAGACTCTGCAGCCGTTCGTCGCTATCCTTCATAAAACGGTTAATTTTCTCTTCAAATGAGATTTCCGGTTTTTTGCGCCGGGGTTTTTCAATGGTTTGTTTGATCGACAAACCTATTTTGCCCCGCGGATCAACGGAAATAACTTTTACTTTCACCCGATCGCTGACTTTAAAAAAATCATTAATATCTTTTACATATTCTTCGGCAATCTCAGAAATATGCACCAGCCCGGTCAGTCCACCAGGCAATTCGATGAAAGCTCCGAAATTTGTAATTCCGGTAACTTTGCCTTCTAAAATACTACCCGCTTGCACTGGCATACTACAAAATTTCCCCCTGCCGGACATAAAAGACCTTAATTAATTATATCAAAGCCACGCTTAGTGTCAAGCATGGCATGCCATTAATCGTTGATTTTTCTAACCTTAATCTTAACCCCCTCCCGCACAGCGGGAGGGGGTTAAGATTAAGCATGATATTAACCTTTTTTCGGCTGCCATACTTCCCATACTTTACCGGCCATATCCATTGACGGTTTCAGGGTTTGTCCGCCTTCAACCCAGCCGGACGGCATTACTTCGCCGGTCTTCTGGTGGTGTTGATAGGCTTTGACTTGGCGCAGCAGTTCCTGGGGATTTCTGCCCACCGGGGGACTCAATATCTCCGCCGCCTGAATAATTCCTTGCGGATCAATCAAGAAGCGGCCCCGGATATTTACGCCTTCATCCTCGTCGTACACACCGTACATTTTACCCAATTCTCCCGTCTGATCCGAAAGCATCGGGTAGGGAATCCCTCCGTCAACCATCTTGCTCAGTTCGGTTTCATTCCAGACTTTATGGGAATGAACGCTGTCTACGCTTACGGATAAAACTTCCACATTTAAGGCCTGGAGTTTGTCATAGCTAACTGCTATGCTCGCGAGTTCGGTGGGTCAGACAAAGGTAAAATCACCCGGATAGAAGCACAGCACCACCCATTTCCCTTTGTAATCCTCCAATGAAACTTGTTTTGCCGCCCCTTTATAGAACGCTTTGGCGGTAAAAACAGGCGCTTTCTTGGTCACCAGCATTATTAAAAACCTCCTTTAAAATTAATATCTATTAAATACTATAAACAAATGAACCTTTTTTTTCAACAAGTTTTCAATTTTTTCAACAAGTTTTCCTGTTATTATGTTACTGGTCAGACCCCTGTGTTTGTTAGTACTCATAGCCCAGGCACGCAAAACTATTAACCGTAAGCGATTTCTCGGAGAGCATGAGCGCACAGCTTATAGTTTTGTGCCGGATGGTGCGAAAGCAGTAACGCGTGACCAGTAACGTTATTGTTAAATTATAGCCAAATCCATGTTTCATTATTCTAAGGCAAGCAGGTTCAACCAACACCGTTAACCTTTCATGGTTAAATCAGCTTAAATCAGCTTAAGTCACAGCAAAGGCATGCTTGGCGTCAAACATGCCTTGCTCAGTCATTTACTTTGGCGCCCTTTGCCTTGGCCGGGGCTTGGGACGACGTACCCGCCGGATCCGGATTCACCGGTACAATCCTGGTTTCCCCCGGTTTGACCAAACCCAGTTTTTCCCGAGCCACTTGTTCCACATAGGCGTCGGAGCGCATCAACTCCAATTGTTGGCTTAAATCGCTGTTAACCTGCCGCAATTGTTTCACTTGGGCCTGTACATCCTGCAAATCTCTCTGCATCGTATAAAGGGAGTCAAAGCGACTGCTCAAGGATATGGATACATACAACAATAACAGGCCCACCACGATCAGAGGCAGTTTGCTGCGGGAAACCTGGAATATTCTGCGGTTTTTCGGGTTGATTCCCGGGTGATTAACCACATTATCGCTATTCCCGTTCTGCCATTTACCAGTATTCACTGCTTACTCACTCTCCTTCAGCATCCGCTCCGCCCAACCACCAATATTATACCGGACAAATTATACCGGACAAACAATTGTAATTAATTCGTTAGCAGGTGAACAGTAACATTAATTCCGTAATTTTCTACGTCCGTAAGCTTTCTCCTGCCTGCCCGATTTTTTTTCCAAGAAAAAAAGCCGGCTGTTAGCCGGCTTTTTGCTCTTCCACCAAGGCCAGGTATTCATCACCCAACCTGGTTAAGCTGCATATTTTGCTTTTGCCCTCGGTGGAAACCTCCACCAAGCCAAGCGCATAAAGCTGCATAATCACGTGATCCAACACGGCCCTTTTAACCCTGGAAAGCAGAGACAGGTCTTCTTTATTCATGCTTCCTTCCGCCACCAGTGCATCCAATACCCGGGCTGCCTCATCGGGCAACCTTTCTCCCGCCTGGACCAAGTAATCCGCCAAAGGCGTTGTGCTAATCATATGGCATCCCTCCTCTATCTATATTTTTGCCTCTTTTTTTAATTAATAAGCCACTCAATAAAATTTTTTACATGTTTAGCAAAATAATTTATGGCAACACTATGACCAGTTAACTGAATAACTTGCCCTGCATAACGGGTAATCAGACAAGGAACCAACAACTTTGGCAATACTGGATATGAGGTGTGTCGTCACGATGGATAATCAAGAGGATAATAAAATGAACAAAAAAGCGAATAAAAAAACCGCCGTAATCATTATGCTGCTGTTGCTGGGCTGTACCGGAATTTTTCACGCCTGGAGAGCTTACGACGTTCAGCCCCCGGCGCTGCTCCGTCTGCATGTGGTAGCCAACAGCAACACCTTTTATGATCAAGATTTAAAATATCAGGTCAAGGACCGGATCGTGCGGGAAATGTCGGCCTCTTTTCAAACAGCAACCAATTCGGAACAAGCCCGGGCTATTGCCGCCTCCGCAAGGGGCAAAATCGAACGAATCGCCCAAGATGAAATCCGCCGCCGGGGTTACGACTACCCGGTGCGGGTGGAAATAGGCACTTACTATTTTCCGGTTAAAACCTACACCATTCATGAGGGCCGCCGCACTGCCAATCTGACCATGTCCCCGGGCCGCTACGAAGCGGTACGGGTATTGATCGGCAACGGACAGGGCGCCAACTGGTGGTGCGTACTGTATCCGCCGCTGTGCTTCACTGATCTTAGCCAGGCGCTGCCTCCCGCGGCGGTGACGCCAACCGCGTCATGGGAAAGGCTTGTTACCGCCGCTAACCGGGAAACTTCCGGCTCGCTTAATGAGCCAGGCAATACCGCCGGCGTGCCAGGCGTGCCAAAGGAACAAATCAACAGTGCGCCTAGCGACAATGAGCCTGGCGGCCAGCCCAAGATCGAATACCGTTTTCGCATTGTGGAATGGTGGCAAAAGATATTTCGCTAAAGAAAAGACAAAGATTACCGCTAATGGCTTGCATGTTTTAATAAACCGGTGTATCTTGAAAGAAAAACACTGGGAGGGTAACCATGCAGCACACCACTAACACCAAAGTCATTTTTGCCGACTCGGCGGAAGAAGCCAGCCAAAAATACCTTGCCCTGGGCATTAAAACCGAAGACCCCAAGGCCGTCTTGGAATGCTACAAAGCCATTGAAGACGAGGAGTTCGACTTGACCGCGGATTTTAACTTTATCGGCGAGATTTCAGTTTCACCGGAAGTAATGGAAGTAATCCGCCAAGACCCGGACCGGGCCTATGTATTGTACTTTCTGGAAAACTAAACAGCGGAACGAAACGCAAACAATGAGCGGCCGGCGCCACTGCCGGCCGCTCATTGTTTGCGTTTCAGCAAGGTTTTTATTTCCCGCCAGCGCGCCCTTTGACAGCGATAAAACGCTTTCACCGGCCCGGGGGTGATTTTTCTGCCCACCCGCGCCGCCAGCCCGCCTGTTTTCCCAAGGCCTCCGCCAATTAACCGGAATGGCCACACCAACAGCACAAACAGCATCCGGACCGGCATAAATATCCCCGCTAAAAAAAAGGCGCCAACTCGTCCCACCAAGCGCAAGAGCGAAAACAGCCCGGTCAAACCAAAAAAGATTACTTTTCTGGCCGCCCGCCGGCATAACCAGTAGTAAACAACAGCGCCAACCCCCAGCCCCAGCAGCACGAAAAAGCGTACCTCGCCCCGGTTGTAATACCAGAGCATGGCGTAAACCACCGCTGTCAGCACCAGCCAGAATAAAATATCACCCGCCTGCCGGCTTATTTTTCTCAGTCGCAGCAGATGGCCAAGGCCAACGTAAAAATCATAAATAAACCCCGCCAGCATCCCGGTCAATATAGTATAAAAAAACAGCGCAAACTGTCCGGCTAACGGTTCCGTGACCACCAGCCCCCCAAGGATTTTGCCTCAGCAAATTTATTTTAAAATCCGCCCCATCAGCCCCTTGCCCCTGGCGCCTTTGCTTGTTTTTTCAGTGAATACCAGCTGATCCACCCGGCCTTCCACCACCAGGTTGCCCTCTTCCAGATTCAATTGGGTAATATGCAGAAAGTCACCCCGGAGCACCAGGCGCCCCAGATTTGTATCCAGGTTAATCTCCTTTTCCGTAAACTTGCCCACATGCTCTACGCCGTCCACTACCAAGTGCTTACGCTCCGTAAGGAGCAGACGGTTGCTGAATAATTGTTCCATTGCCCATCACCTCCGGCCCGGGAACACGGGTTAAACAACGTTACTGTGCAGTGTTTGTTGATCCTCAAAGTGAATACGGCACGCCAAACCGTTAACCGTAAGCTATTTCTCGGAGAGTATGAGCGCACGGTTTACTCGAGGTTCGAGGTTCGAGGTTCGAAGTTCGAACCTCGAGACTAAACGGTTTGGCGTGCCGCTCGATGCGAAAGCAGTACCTTGCTCCAGTGAAAACATATCAGTCTATACTTATGCCCCGGAGTCCCGATTATGCAAGATTATCGGTGATCCCCAAAAGAGTCCCGCCACACAGGCGCGGGACTCTTTTGGATGGTTAATTGATTAATCACATGATGCTGTTTTTAAGGCTGGTAGTCAGGTTGTTCCATGGCCTTCCAATCGGGATTAGCCCGCAGAGCAATCCATTTTTCCGCAATCCCGTCACTTTTGCGCTCATAGCTGTGGGAGTTGGTGGCTTCCTGGACGTCAAAATAGTACCAGGCGTTGACGTTACTATTGTCCGGCCATTTTTTCATATCACTGAGCAGATCCTGCTCGCTGGTTACCTTGCGCTCCAGCACCCGGTTCACCAGCGCCATCACCTCGGCCCGGGTAATGTTTTGATTGGGACGGAAGGTCCCGTCCGGATAGCCGGTGACCCAACCCAATTCGGCGGCGCGGTATATTCCATCGGCTGCCCAATGGCCGTTTACATCGCTGAAGGTAACGGAAACGGCCGGTTCCCCTGTGGCAAACCGCGCGGCGATTGAGGCAAATTCGGCTCTGGTTATGGCGGCGCCGGGATGGAAAGTCCCGTCCGGGTAGCCTTCCAGAATTCCTCCCTTGGCCAGGGTCGCAATAGCATTGTCGAACCATTGGTTCAGCGGTACGTCACTATAACCGCTCCTGGTTTGCCACATGCTTTTCCTGCTGTCCTGGGTCAGCAGGCGGTAGAAGATCTCGGCTACTTCCGCCCTGGTAATATTAGCGGCCGGGTGTACTCTACCGTCCGGATAACCAAAAATATAGGCAAAGTGATCCGCTGTATTGAGCTGTTTCTCCACCCAGACCGCGTACAAGTCCACACCTTTAGCCGGCATAGTGAAAATATCTCCCGGTTGATAAACAACGGCGCCGTTGGCTTGATCGCTCCACCCGGCAAAGACTTTATTCGCCGGGGCGGTAAAAATATCACCCGGTTTGACGGTTACTTTGGCGCCCGGCGGTTGATTATCCGTCACATCCCGCTCATTTAAGCCATTATTGGCATGATAGATCACCTGGTTATCTTTGTGGCCGCTGTTACTGCTTCCGCCGCCACCGCCGCCTCCGTCGGACGGTGTCCATTGGCCGGTAAAGAGCAGGTCGTTATCGGGCATCCTGAAATTGCCGCCATTTACGCCGCTTGGTAAATTAGAAGCCGTAGACCAGCCGCTGAAAGTGTAGCCGGCTAAAACAGGCGCCGCCGCCAGGGTTTGGCCGGCGTTATAGGGCACATTCAGTTCCGGGGCTGGCGCCGCCGGCGCGCCTGCCGGTACGGCGCCGGTATAGCTGTAAATGATGTTGTGCCTGTTAATTTGATAATAAAGTTTTAAAACCAGGCTGCCGTCCTCTGCAACCGTACCGCCGGCCACAGTACCGGGGAAATTCGGATCATAGGTGTAGCCGGTAAGGTTACTCTCCGGTGCGGCGGTCACGGCGGCGTCCTTGGCGCCGCTCAGAGTTTTCGTATTGATGAGCGTCACTGTGACGCCATCCGCATCAACTGTATAGTGTTCTACTTTATAGCTGTAGCTGAGGTCGCTTTGGGTTGTGCGCAGTCCCAGGCCAATATAGGTTGTTATGCTTGAATTGTTTGCGTCCACCGTAAAGGTATAGGTGCAGCTGCGCTGATCGGCCGCGATATCCGCCTGCCGCACATCCATCCGCCAGTTTTCGCCGTCCGACCGGAGGGACGGGGTGTTTGCGGTAAACAAATACCCCGGGGTGTTGTTGGTAAAGGTGACGGTGTAGGCGCCCGGTTTCAAGACATAGGGTGATGAGAAGCTGCCGTCCGGATTCATGGTTAAATACAGCGGCGTAATATTGGCGCCGGTCAACAGCGCGGTGACGCCGGCTGTGGACGGCGCGGAGTTATCGAACTGTTCCTTGGGATCGTTATCTTTGCTCCCGTTATTGTTGGCGTCAAAAAAGAGCATGCCTTGGATACCGGCCTGAGCTGTTTCCGCCGCCACTACCGAACCGTAGTTCCAGGTCCCGTCGCCATTTCCGTCCAGCCGCCAGGCCTTATGGTAGCTGCGCCAGAAGTCCGTCTGGCCCAAAGGGGCGTCGGGATCAACGGCAACCCGGAAGGTAGTTTCGCCGCTGGCGCCGCTGATAATCTCCGCGTTGGCTACAAATTTAACCATAGTTACCTCAGCCCAGTCCCCGGACCCCATATCCGCCGCGGTTTTCCAAGCGGTAACCGGTGTGATGGGCA
>WQUS01000368.1 GCA_009781965.1 Bacillota bacterium
GGCAGGTGAGACAGAACCGCCGTCGGGATTCCAGGTGATGGTGACAGGGTTAACAGTCCACTTGGCATAATAGGTGGTGTTGACACTGGGCACAATGCTCGTGCTCGTTATCTGTGACCCGGAGCCGCCAGTACCGGTAAACCACCCGCCAAAAGTAGAACCTGTCTTAGTCGGCGTGGGCAGTGTGCCAAACTGCGCGCCTGGCGTCAAGCTAGACGAAGCAGGCGTAACAGATCCGCCGTCGGGATTCCAGGTGATGGTTACTGGTAATCTGACAGCTTTCACGGCATTGAAAGCGTTCAGCCGTCCTCCGGTAACACATTTGCCGTTCAAGACAGACACCTTATCAGTCGTAGATAGAATATTGCTTTTTATTTGAGCCGCAGTCAAGCTGGGGTTTGTGCTTTTCATTAACGCAGCCACGCCTGTAACCATAGGACTTGCCAAGGAAGTGCCTGAGTCGTATGTTATAGTAGACCCGAAATATGTGGTATAAATTTGTACCCCGGGAGCAAATAAGTCGACGGTGGTTAGTCCATAATTTGAAGAGGAGGCTATGTTATCCAAACTGTCTGATGAACCCACCGAAATAACATTGGGGAGTTGCTTATTATAGCTGGAAGGATAATTAGGCGTAATATCTGTATTAATTGGAAATCCATCATTATTGGTTCCATTTCCTGCAGCGCAAATAAAAACACCATTATTATCATTATAAAGTTTCAGTGCTGCTAAAACGGTAGCGTCTCCGGCGCCGCCTGTCCAGCCGCCGCTGAAATTTAAGATGAGAATGTTTTTTTCTATGGCGTAATTAATGGCCTGTATAATCCAAGAGATGCTGCCTGTTCCGTTGCCCTTCCCATCACTTTTTAAAACACGCTCTGATATCAATGTTACGTTCCAGTTAACACCTGTAAGGCCATAACCGTTATTTCCCGCCGCGCCGATAATTCCGGCTACTTTGGTCCCATGGCCTACTGGATCAGTCATTCCTGCAGTGTCATCTGTAAAATTTTTACCAAGAGAGGTATTGACTCTAGCAGCCAAATCCGGATTAGTGGTATCAATGCCGGTATCGAGCACACCTACTAAAACGCTGTTTGAACCAGTATTAATATCCCATGCGCTTGGCGCGTTAATTTTTATCAAACCCCATTGGTAGGTGGAGCCATAATAAGGATCATTAGGAATAGCCGAGCTGCTTATTATATAATCCGGGCCGACATATTCAATATTCGGGTTGTTTTTAAGGGCTTGAATCGCGTCCAATACTCCTTGTTTGGTATTATCCGTTAAAGTGATATCAAGGATTTGACGGAATTCATTCATATTCAGGAGCTTATTACTGGCGGCATTGCCTGTAAATTTAGTTAGATCGTTAATTGACGAGATTTTTGCCGCTGAAAAACTAGATTTCGCCCATATCTTATTGATCTTGCTTTGCGATTTGTCCAGCACAACCAAAATGTGACCTGGAACAAAATTGTCGTTACTGCCGTATACGTCTGAGCTGCAGGACTGCTGTTCGGACGTCGTGTTAGTCGTGTTTTTCCCATTCCCATTCGACTGATTGTCGGAGTTATTGGCTGCGCCAGCCGGTGTTACCAACGTGAATAACAGCACGAGGGTCAGAAATAAGGAAACAATTTTTTTCATAAAGGTTTATCCCTCCCAATTTCGAGTTCTGTTTTTGATTTGACGCGCTTGTCTAAAAAAACTGAAAACACAGATAAAAGGGCAATAATCTCAACAAGGCAGTATAGTGTTTTTGTCACTATTTTGTTTTAAACATCTTGCTGCCCCCTTGAAAGACTATTTAATGCCATTAACTTTCTCACCTCCTATTGTGTAAAACTATATTGACCCATAAAGTAAATATCGCCGCTTATATTGTCGCGGATCAAATACATAAATGGACGATTGGCGTTAAATACCTTTGGTTGGGGCGGTATTGACGTGGTGGTCATTCCGCCTGTTACTGTCGTCGCTGCCGCTTCGGTTCCTTTCTCATCCACTTGAATAAATGATTTTTGCCGCACTAATTGAACATAGACGTTATCGCCATTTGTCATCCCGGTTATCAGCTTGTCGGTTAAATCGTGACAGTTTGGCTCAAAGGCGGTTGTAATACCCAACGCTTTCATTGGATTAATCAAGTCCATTGTTGTTTCGGTCTTGAATTTGGGCATACTTATGTGCACATATTGCCGGCTTTTATTAGCGAGCGCATTTTCGACTGCTTTTTGATCAATGCCGGCTAGCCCGGCGTTGTTCTCCGTCGGTAGAATCACATACATGCTCACGTTTGCGCCTTTGTAACACATTTCCAACATTTGCATGGATGAGTCTTCATAATAATTGAAGTAGCCCACTTGGTGCATAAAATCCACTTGGCTGGTTTTGCCCTTTTGGTCGGTAAAAGCTGCTTTAGCTGTTGCTTCTTTGGTAAATGAAGCTTGCCAGTCGGCTTTAAAGTAAATGGTATTTACCAGGCACAGCAAAAGGGATTCTATTTCCTGATCGGTCAAAACGTCATTGATTTTATTGTTTGTTTTGCCGCTAATCCAGTTATTGATAGTTTTGGCGCCGTTGGCGTTGTTTATTTCCCGGGCGTCAGCGCTGAAATAGTTTTGCATATCATTCTTGAAGGGGGTAGTAAAGGCGACATTTAAGCCGGGATAATAGTCTTTGTTCAGCCAAACGGAATTGCTGATATTAAATGTTATATCTTGATTGGCATTCAGAGCTTGGATAGCCGCTTTAGCGGCGTTGTTATATCTTTGTAAGTCGTTTACGCCGAAGGTTTGCAGAATTTCTTGTCTGGTGTTGCCCTCAGCCCCATTGGCCAGCATTATAAACGCCATTTGCAGGCTGAAAGGCGAGAACATAATATTTTTATCTTGTAAATCCCGGGATTGCCGCAGTTGATTCAAAACTTTGAAACTCACACTCATTACGTTACCTCCAATGTCTTGATAAATATCTTTTGCTAATTTTTCGGTAATTAGTGTCCGCAGGGATGTTCCCGAGCTGCCGTTTTGTATTTGATCGGAAGAAGATGCGCTATCCGGGCTGGTTCGCAGCATAAGCGGCGTGTCAAGGGCATTATTTATAAGCAACGCTATTTCCCCGCGGGTCATGGGCTGTTCTAAGTCGCCGGAAACTTCGTTGGTTATTTTCAGATCATTAGCCAATTTTAAGTAACCTGGCGGATAACCGCCTAGCTCTTCGGCCACGGGAGCGTATCCCAGCAAACTCATAATCATTTTCAAGGCTTGCTCGTATGTCACATTATTAGCGGGCAAAAATGTGCCGTCACTGTTCCCGTTAATGAATCCCAAGTTGTTCGCCGCTGCGATGTATCCTGCCGCCCAATAGCTTTGAGGAACATCTGCAAAGGTTGTGTTTGTTTGCGATGTTTTAGCAGGGCTCAATCCATCGGCCAGGCAAATGATTTTTGCCATTTCGGCACGGGTAACATTGTTGTTAGGGTTAAACATCCCGTCCGGATCGCCGCTGATAATGTTCAGTTCATTAAGCCGGGAGGCGGCATTGTAATACTTTGATGAGGCGTTAATGTCTTTAAATGCCAGCGCCGGCATTGCATAGACAGCCAACCCGGCCAGCATGGCCAAGCATAAAACCGGTCCGGCTAATCTCATTAGCACTTGCTTTAATATGTATGTCATACTTTTCACTTCCTAACATGAGCAGATTTATGAAAAATAGGTTACGTCATTACTTGTTGCGCCTGCAAAAGTTTTATTAATCGCATCGGTTTATATAAGGTAAATAATTCAATGGCAACTTTAATTTTCATTTGTAAACTTTATTCGACTAAATAGTACTAATTCTGCCATGTTTGGCAGAATCCTTCTTAATTTTTAGAATATTTTTCATTATTTTTCATTTTACTTGATAATTGCAACTATATATTGTAAATTCAAACCCTGTAGGTCATCAACATGAAATAACCCAGTCCAATGTAAGCATATAATTGCTTGGACATAGGCTTACGCTCACAGCCTTGGTAGAATTACTGCGGAAGTCGATTCACAGCGCGCAAAAAACCGGAGCAAGAGTTCAGGGGAGGGATAGCCACTCAAAATAAGCCGTCGTTCATTGCCGATGGAAATTTTATGAAAAAATTGGGCGCTATGGTTTTGGTAAAGTATGCCATGGTTTGATCGAAATACATTTGTGATGAGGTAAAATTAAAAATGGTGAAGTGATAAAAATCAAGGGTTTGGAGGCAAAACATGGATAGTTACTATCCCATCGCAGTCAAGCCGCTCGAACATTACCGTCTCCAAGAGGTCCTCATACCAACGCAATAGCGATGCGGTACCAGCGCGGTACCGACGTGAAAAGGAGCAGCGGTTGGCTGCTCCAGGGCGTAAAGGCGGACTGTCGGAATCGTAAAAGAGGAGGCAAGTAATTAATGTTACATACTTACGAGTTAGTTTCTTTTGAGCTATTGGTGCGAATTTCATATTGAATTTTAGCTATTTCAACAGTTTTAACGCTCACACACTCAAACAGTGATTCATCGAATACGGCTATATTATAGCCACCTTCCTGAAGGGTACTTGCGTACTCAACCCCGTCATAGCCCTGACTTTTGATGAACTCAGCTATAAATTGAGTCGGAATATATTCAATCGGGCTGTCGCTTCGCCTCAGAGGTTTTGCTGCGTCACGGGCAATTTCTTGAAACACTTTTCTGTTTACCGCATATTTTTCAAGTTCATCCTGGTACAAGAACGGGCTGGTCCCGGATATGCCGGATAAATTTACAACTTTTATGTCTTTGACCAATTTGAATGTCCCGATAGAAACATAATCAAACGTATTGGCGCGGATTTCATTAAGCGCGGTCTTCTTGTCCGAGGATAAATATAAAACGCCTACTCCTTCCGGATTTATACGGCCTGCGGAACGTTTTTCTCTTGGCGGCGCACTCATTTCAGCAGTTGAATAGCCATTACTGTTATGCGTAATCCTGGCGCGATAAAGCTCTATCCCGGCGGTATAGGATTTGGCAATAATTGATAAAAATGAGGCAAAAGCATCGGCATTAAACATGCCGCTGTGAAAACGATTTTTGTATTTTATTGACTCGACAAACCGCTCCCAATCAAGACCGCGCACAACCCCAAATTCGCTTAGAAAATCATCATCGAAAAGTTGTTCGATAACCACATTCTTGGTAAAGATATCGGCGTCAGGATTGACTACGGAACTGCACAAGTCAATAACCAACGTTTGTATCGTAGCCGCCCCTGCGCTAAAGATATCCCAGTCGTCATGAAGAGCTATTTTCAACGGTTTCGCTTGCGGCAAATCAGATACGGAATATATTTGCACTAATCCGATAATTGCATCCGCTATCGGATTGGGAGTCATCCCGATTTCGTATACGGCAACACTCTTATGCGAACAATAATCGCAGTCGCCGATGAGGCCCTGTTTTTCTATGGTGCTGCGAATATAAAGATCATTAAAACACTCGACGCAACACCTCATTTCCCCAGACCTCCATTAAGGTACTTGCCAACTAATTCTAAATGGTGCATGATCGACAATTTCTTAATTGTCGGCAAGCCGGGGTAATATCCGTTTTCAGCGTGAGCAAGAAAGGCAGCCAAAGCGGTGGTACTTTGCCTTGTCTGACCGGAATCGTACCATTTTTTAAGTTTTGTAACCGCCTCATAGTATTTGCCGGCAACATCTCTAATGTCTGCGTTTGAGTCGGAAACAAAATGCCTGACCCTTAACGTATCATCGCTGGCAAAATATATAATATGGATCACCACAGCATAGGGAGCAAATCCGCTTTCAACATACTCGTTACCAATTACCGAATAGTCGCCGAACCCTGAAAAACCTTCTTCGCTAAAGTAAAGATGATCATCAGAGTAAAATTCATCTTCCTGATTTAGATAATCGGCGTTTTTTTCCTGCTTTTTGAATTTATCATCAAACATAACTTTATTGGCGCTTACAGTACGTCGGATTTGCCGTTCGTCGGGAAACAGCGTAAATTTAGGCGGGGCTTTTATAAATAAATTGCGATATACGTCAAGGTAATCGCGATTAATCATAACCGTCGCCACATCGCTTCCGGAGATGTTTTTTGCAACCAGCGCCTTCATTGCTTCTAGCGCGTCATTGCCAATAATAACGGTCGGAATAACAGTTCCCGATATAAACGGCAATACAGAGTCGACTGCCGCGCCTTTGGCAAGGTCGCCGACAGCAGGATTCAAAATAAGAGCAATGGTTTTATTTTTTTCGGCGAACATCTTTACCGTACCATTAAATGTTGAAGTTACCTTTATCGGCTCGACAACCGGAGTAACATAATTGCCGAGCAAGTTACCCTGTACCAATTCACGGAGTGCAAGCAATTCATACTGTCGACCTCTGAGATAAGGAAAATACATTGCGTTATCCCCCATAATTTGATTGCAGCAGTGCTTCCAATTGCGGTAACTTCCGCGATAGCCCTGCGAAATACACAGTTGATTTTAATTCCGGTTGGATCCGCTCAAAAACAGCCTTGGAAATTTTGTTGCGTTTTTTTAGTTCATCAAACGCCATACTTTGCGCTTCTTTAAGTGGTATTTGCTCAAATCGCTCAAGACAAGCGCGGAAGTGAAACACAGGGGCGACTTGCGGCAATGCGCCAAAAGCCCGCAATACTATGCTCTCATATTCGCGCTTGCGCAAGAGTTTAAAAATACTGCCATGGTCAAGATAGTCGTCAAATTGTTTTGGTTCACGGACGTTTGCTTTGCCAAATATAGTATCCCGTTCGGAAAGAACGTAAATGCCAACAGCTTCGCCCAGATCGCCTAATTCGGCCAGTAAACGTTCAATTTTTTTTTGTTCGCGAACAGCCGCTAAAACCGAAACCTTGCTAAATGCCCGGTAAAAATCGCTCAATTGGTCGTAAAGCCGATCGTAATTGTCGAGATCGGATTTTATCTCATATACACGCCCCTCGCCGTTGATCAGAACAAAATCGGCGATATGACCGTTTATCCGCACTTGCGACAAAACAGTTGTGGAGTTTACGCTATGGATTCCTGTGAGTAGTTTATTTAACAAATTATTCATATAGTAATATTCGTTGCGATGTTCTTTGCCCAGGTGTGCGTAAATCTCGCTGATAATCTGTCTGTGCGTCTTACTTGCCGGGTCGTTAATATATCGCTTGACAACTATGTCAAACACCTCATTGGAACCGTGTTCAATGAGGTCGGTTATAACGCCGCGAGTAAATACGCGGTTAATAGCTCTGCTGTTATCAGCCACATTTACGCACCTCCTTACCAGGCTGTTCTATCGGCATATCCAATAATTTCACGTTACTTAACATTTTAAATGTATTCGTTCTCGTGATATAAGTCAAGGGCTGATGGAAATTTTATGAAATAAAATAGGGCGCTATGGTTTTGGTAAAGTATGCCATGGACAAATAGATGTGCCAAGATAGGTTAAGTTATCCATTAGCCAACGCCGCGACCTTTATCCGTCAGGGTTTATAATTCCGACACTTTGCTGACGATGCTATATGCGGCGCCATCTAGGATTGGTATAATGTTCACTTCAAATCCGGTGTTTTGCGCTGCTTCCAGCAACCGCTCCGGCTGATATTGCTTATATCCATACCGGGTGTGGGAGAATCGGGCCAGTGTTTTATTGGTATACAGGGTATTTACAAACAGTCCGCCTGGTTTTAGGACGCGCCGGATTTCGGACAGCGTTCGGTCAAGGTCATCCCAGAAATACACCGTGTTGACCGAATAAACCTTGCCAAAAGAGGCGTCCTCAAAAGTCATCTTATCGGCGCTTTGGCGGGAGAACGTCATGCGCTTCGCATCAACAAAGCGGCGGTTGCGAGTGATGGCGGATTTGATCATGGTCTCAGAAATATCAATACCTGCGAAGACGGCATTGCCTTGGCGCGCCAATAAGTTCAGCATGTAGCCGTTGCCGCAGCCGATATCCAGAGCCAGATCGCTGTCCGCAATGTTGAGCAGACTGGCAGTAGCTTCATACATGGGGCGGTTCTGGCGATTCATAACGGCTGTGATCAACCGCCCGCCGAAGCCGGTTGGTTTGCCAAATTGCTTTGCGATGTATCGGTTTAGGCTCATAGGCTTCTCATTCTGTATCATCAACATATTCAAGAATATCGCCGGGCTGACAGTTTAGCACATTGCATATGGCATTAAGTGTAGAAAAACGGATTGCCTTGATTTTTCCGGTTTTAATCATGGATAGATTAACATTGGATATCCCAACCGCTGCGGCAAGTTCATTTAGACGCATTTTGCGGTCTGCAAGCATTCGGTCAAGCCGTATCACAATCATAACGTATGATCCGCCTCGTCCTGTAGATGAATACCGTAATGAAATACATATGCCATCACCAGAAAAATAGCGCCATAGAACATTTCGGTAAGTTCCAAAGGCGCAGATATCGTAAGCCTGTTTGGCGTTAAGTGATTAATCAGCAAAGGGAATAAGGACCCATTAAGAATGGGAGTGGCCAAAGAAGCAATAATTAACACAACCCCGCTGTTTAGCAATATGTTAGCGTTATGTGTTATAAATACTTTAGCTTCAGAAATATTCTTAAAAAATTTCGAGAGCGTTGTATAATATATAGATATATGGTATAATAGCTAAAACGATAGTGGGTGGACTATTATGCCAGAGTGTAAAAAATGTGGTTCTGAAAACAGC
>WQUS01000369.1 GCA_009781965.1 Bacillota bacterium
GCCGGCGAAAACCCAGCACCTGGGCGCGCATATACCCACGGTTGCCGGTAACCATGGCCAGCTGCTTTTCCGTTTGAAAAGAAGCCTGCTCGGGAACCAGCATCAACAGCGGCGGACCCAGGGGCCGGCCGGCCATCTCCCGGGCGAGCTGCCGCAAGCAGCCGGTAGTTTTCCCTGTGCCCGCTCTTCCGGTGACAATATTTAAACCCACGGTTTTTCCCTCCCGGGCTGATACTAAATTCATTAAAATGATCTTACCCGGTCGCCCGGTCATTTTCCTGTTGCCAAAGAAAATTTTCCAAACACAAGAAAACCCTTCGCCCAATTAAAGCGAAAGGTTTACAACTGTGATACCCGCCGGGTCGTCACCTACTGTTTTTCTAAAACCCACCTCTCCTAGGTGGGTGCTGGCCTGTGGCTTCTGCCTTCCGCCAAAAGCGGCTTGACATCCACACCAAGACCATCGGCTCCCGTAACTCATTTGTAGGTTAGAAAAACAACGGGGCAACGGGCCAAGCAGGTCATTTTATCTGTGTTCAAAAGCATTATACCACAATCAACGAACATTGTCACAAAATTTGTAAGAAAAGCAATTAAAAATACAAAATTTATTAAAACCAGAGTTCGGCTGTAAGCGAGATTCTGTTTAAGCAATCATCTATCTAAGCAAGCCGTTAAGCCTGCCTCCCCTTGCGGGGTGCCCCTACCCGCGGTTCAAAGACCGCCTATTTGGGTTGCACGCCGGCGGAGTTTACCCTTGCACTCACCGGTTGCCCGGTGACTTGGTTTCTGTGGCACTTTACGGTTACTGAAAACCACGGGGGTTTCTTTGACCGTCGTCAGGTCGCCCTGCCCCGGCTTGCGCCGGGCGCCGTATTACACCGTTGCCTTTGGGGCATCCGGTGTGCGTGTCTCGACTTTCCTCTACCATCCGGCATATACCGTCCGGCAGCGATTGCTCACCGCACTCTGGCTTTAGGCGGTTAATACAATATGCATTATAAATCATTTGCCTGATTTGCGCAAATGTAAACTCTGGCACTCCGCCGCCACAACGGTTGCTCCGCGGTTATCTTCTCCGGCCCATAATCCTTAAAATCATTAAAAATAAATTAATAAAATCAAGGTACACGGCCAGGGCGCCGATAACCGAGATTTTCTTAATCGCTTCCCCTTGGTCTGCTTCGGTTACCTCCGCCAGCATTTTTTTAATCCGCTGGGTATCATAAGCCGTTAACCCGATAAAAATTAATACGCCGATATAGCACACGGCAGCATCCAGCATAGTGGAATGTAAGAGAAAAATATTTAAAACACTGGCTAAAATAATCCCGATCAGGCCCATGATGCAAAGGCTGCCAATTGACGATAAATCTTTGCGCGTCGTGGCGCCATAAACAGCCATGACCCCGAACATCAAAGCGGAAATGCCGAAAGCGTTGTAAATAACGCCAATATCGTACACAAAGAAAATAACTGACAAAGTGAGACCGTTAATAATGGCGTACAGGAAAAACAAACCATTGGCCGCCGCAGCCGAAATTTTATTGATGGCGGCGGAAATTGTCCAGACCAGGCCCAGTTCCGCAATCAGCAGGGCGTAAAAAACATAACTGTTACTAAAAATCAGTCTTTGCAGGGAATAAGAGGAAACCAGCATTAACGCCGCCAAGGCCGTCACCAGTAAAGCGGCAAACATTCTCAGGAAAACCCGCGTCAGGCATGATGAAAAGGCGCTGCTAAACTCTTCCGCCGTCCCCCATAAGGCGGGGCTTTTAATTGGCTCTTCATTAGCTGACAATGATGACCCCCCTGTTTTAAAATATATCTCCTGCCTGAATTATTATTACTTTATCATTTTCTTGCATGACTAACAAGTTATACTAAAAAAAGTAACAGCCAGGCCCACACGTGGCCAACTCTGGGCGCCGACGGGACGGCTCCGAAAAACAGGTACGCTTATCTTCCCGTCGCATTGCCATTCTACCACTTGTGGGACACTGACTGTCAAGACTGCCTTTTGGCGCCTTTATGCAAATGTGAAAAACTTCCTCGGTGGTTCACCAAAAAACCTGTTGTTATCAGCAATAATTGACCAAACAACCCTGCATAGAACAACAGTTTGTCTCTTGATTTTTCAATAAAATTGTCTTGAGAATGGGATCCATCATCTAATTTACTTTCGATTAGTTTACCGATCAGTACCATGCGCGCGTTTTGAAACTCGTAGTTACAGGTTGACAGCACAACGATTTTATCGTCTGCTGAAACATCTACGTTACGGTAATACCGCGCGACGCTTTTCACATAATCTAAGAACGCGGTTTTTCCTTCATCCGATAGAATCGCCGGGTCGTAGATAACCGCGTCATTCGGATTGACCACGGCGAAGGCCATAAAATCAATTTCATACGTTTTATCCGCAAGAAATATCACGCCGGTTTTATTCGCCTCAAAAAAGGCTTGATTATTAAAACGTTGCAACGTACCGAACATGGAGCCATTTTTCATATGATGGCCGAAAATGATGGTATTAAAGCCCGAAAAATCTTTACCGCAGCGATAGTCCATGAAGATCGTGCCGGCCGCGAGATAGTTTCCGTCTAAATCCCTGTGCAGGTAATAGTCGTTGTCCGCACTTTGCGCAAAAGGATAATCAATCCCGGTATTGGGAATCGTCAGCCAGCCGACCGCGTCGGAGTATTTTCCCTGTAAATCGGTGACAGCCTGGTTAATATGCGGTACGGGAGCGGAATTATCGGCAACCCGCGCCGCAACTAATGTCTGTATCTTGGGTTTATATTGCAAAAGCTGACTATGGAACGCCGCCTCCGCCGAATAATTGCGGTTAATGTCCCACAAACGGTAACCGCTGTAAGCGATGATGGCAATTAGAACAAACGCGCCGCACCCGAACAGAAATCTTTTAACTTTCATACGCACCGCCCTTACTTCAAGGGCATTACCCTACAACATTTATATTACCTTGCAGCGTTCTTTGGCCTTTTCCTTGTTGTTACACCATGCTCGATTATATCTCAACATCATTGTTGAGCACCGCCATTTCGTGGGCGGGAGAATGAATTCCAGCCCATCCATATAATGAGGGTCAACAAAGCGGCACAAGCCA
>WQUS01000370.1 GCA_009781965.1 Bacillota bacterium
AGCATTTCCCTGGTTGTGGCCGGTCTTTTGGCGGTGGCCATTTGGTACCTTATTTTCAGTCCGGCACAGTCAATATTTTATAAAATTGTTTTGTTTTTTCTGGCTGCCGGCCTCTTGGCCGTGATATTGGCGGCCGGTTTTGGACTGGCCGGCATCGTGCTGACCATTGTGCGTTCCCGGCCCTTCAGGCCTTTTCAAGTTCCCATGCGGGTGGCGCTGAACACCTTTTTCCCGGTGGTTTTAGTCTTGGGACGTATATGCCGTATTGATCTGGACCGCATCAAACGTTCTTTTATCGAAGTAAACAATGAACTGGTGCAGGCAAGAAAAATCCACATTGCACCGTACCAGCTGCTTTTGTTGGCGCCCCACTGTCTGCAGAACAGTGCTTGCACGCACAAAGTGACCGGCAATATAGACAACTGTCATTGTTGCGGCCGCTGCTGCGTCAGCAGTATTCTTGCGCTCAGGGACCGTTACGGGATCCGGGTCGGCATGGCTGCCGGAGGCACCCTGGCCCGCCAGTACATTATGGACTATCGTCCCCTGGCGATAGTGGCCATTGCCTGTGAAAGAGATCTCACCAGCGGCATCCTTGACGCCAATCCCATTCCCGTATTGGGCGTTACTAATCTCAGGCCCAACGGTCCCTGCTATAATACTGATCTTTCATTGACGCAGCTGGAAAAGGCGATTAACTTTTTCATTGGTTAGGGCTTGGTTTGGGTTTGGTTAGGGTTTGGTGAGGGCGAGGAAACTAACGGAGAGGTGTTCATTTGACTGTTGTTAAAAACCCCCGGGAGATCGCATTGCGCGTCTTGATGGCTGTGGAGAGCAAAAACGCTTATGCCAATCTGGCTCTTAACGCTGCCTTGGGAGAAAATGAAATCGGCAAACCGGACCGCGCTTTAAGCACCGAACTTGTCTACGGCTCTTTACGGGCTTTGCACACCCTGGATTGGGCCCTGGAGCAGCACTTGCGCAAGCCCCTTGGTGATTTGCCCGTACCGGTGCGCAATATTTTACGTCTGGGCGCTTACCAGATTTTATTTATGCAGCGCATCCCTCCCTCCGCCGCCGTTAATGAAGCCGTAAAACTGACCCGCCGCTACGGCCATGCCGGTACGGTCAGGCTGGTGAACGGCGTACTGCGCAATCTGGCCCGCGGCGGCAGCGCCGCGTTACAGTATCCCGATCCGGCTGCGGAACCGGCGGCCTACTTAGCGTTGCGTTATGCTCATCCCAACTGGCTGGTCCGGCGCTGGCTGGATGAATTCGGTTTCGCGGCCGCCGAAACGATGCTCCAGTTCAATAACCGGCCGGCTCCCAACACAGTGCGGGTCAATACCTTAAAAACGGATCTTGCCGCACTGCAGTCTTCATTGCGGGCCCGGGGGATTGAGGCGGTTAAAGGGCAATACGCGGAGCAGTGCCTGCATTTGGAGGGCTTTGTTTCCTTGGGTAGCCTGCCGCAATTTAAAGCCGGTCTTTTTCAGGTCCAGGATGAAAGCTCGATCCTGGTGGGGCAAGCCTTAAATCCGCCGCCGGGGGCGAGAGTCATTGACCTTGCCGCCGCGCCCGGCGGCAAGACGACTCATTTGGCTCAATTGATGCAAAACAAGGGCGAAATAATGGCCTTTGATGTCCATGAACATAAAATCAATCTGATCAAGGACAACTGCCGCCGTTTGGGGGTGGAGATTGTTCGCCCCATTTTGGCGGATGCCAGAAAAATTCCTCTTCTTTACCCCCAATTGCAGGCTGATTATGTGCTTGTGGACGCTCCCTGCTCCGGGCTTGGCGTGCTGCGGCGCCGTCCGGAAGCCAGATGGCGCAAGGAAGAGGCGCAAATTAAGGAACTGGCGGCGCTGCAGGAACAAATACTGGAGGCGGCCCACCGGCTGCTGAAGCCGGGCGGGGTACTGGTATACAGTACCTGCACCATGACCGCTGAGGAAAACCTGGGCCAGCTGGCGGCCTTTCTGGCTAAATTCCCGGCCTACAAACCGGAATCCCTGCTTGGCCTGCTGCCGGAGACCTTGGACTGCCGGCATACTATGGCCAAGGGATATTTGCAGATTTTGCCCCATCTGCATAACGGGCCGGACGGTTTTTTTATGGCCCGGCTGCGTAAGAATATTTGAACTTGTACATAAAAAGGAATTGTTTCATGCGGCGTAGAAAGTACATCCACATTCAAAATGCCGAGGGGGTTGCCCGGATGTCCGGACTGCCGGGGATCAGAGATTTGCACCTGGCCGAACTGGAGCAGGAAGTAACGTTGCTTGGCATGCCGAAATACAGGGCGGAACAGATTGCCCGCTGGGTGCAGGGCAAAGGGGCGGGCAGTTATGCGGCAATGACCAATTTGCCTGCCGAGGCGCGGGAAAAGCTTGGCGCCAGCTATGACATAGCGTTGCCTCAGGTGCTGGAGAAAAAGGTCTCCCGGGACGGGGACACAGTAAAATATCTGCTGCGGCTTACGGACGGCCAGGCGGTGGAAAGTGTGCTGATGAAATATCGGCACGGTTCCCCCGCCTGCCTGTCCACCCAGGTAGGCTGCCGGATGGGCTGCCGGATGTGCGCCTCCGGCGCGGCGGGCCTGGTCCGTAATTTAACCGCCGGGGAAATTATTGGTCAAATTTGGTCCATGCAGCATGACGCCGGCCGGCGGATTGGCGGCATTGTTTTAATGGGTTCCGGCGAACCGCTGGATAATTATGAACCGGTGCTTAAGTTTATCGGATTGGCCGGTGCTCCCTGGGGGCTAAATATCGGCCAGCGGCACATTACCATATCCACCTGCGGCATAGTCCCCAGGATTGAGGATTTAATGAGGCTGCGTTTGTCCGTTACTCTGGCCGTTTCGTTACATGCGCCCAACAATAAGTTGCGTGAGCAGTTGCTGCCAATCAACAAAAAATATCCGCTGGAGCTGCTGCTGCCGGCCTGCCGGCGTTACGCCCGGGAAACCGGCCGCCGGATTACTTTTGAGTATGCGCTTTTAAAGGGCGTTAACGATGATGAGCAGGCTGCCCGGGAACTGGCCGGTATCTTACGCGGTATTCACTGTCATATCAACCTGATTCCCGCTAATCCCGTAGCCGGCCGGAACTTTGGCCCCGCC
>WQUS01000371.1 GCA_009781965.1 Bacillota bacterium
GGGGCGATCCAGGTCCAGGGCACCATCAACGGTTACGGCGAACGCTGCGGCAACGCCAACCTGTGCTCGATTATCCCTACCCTGGCGCTCAAATGCGGGCTGGATACCATCCCCGAGCAAAATCTGGCGGAGCTGACGGAGCTGTCCCGTTTTGTCAGTGAAGTGGCGAATATGCATCCGCTGAGCAACCAGCCTTACGTAGGGGGCAGCGCCTTTGCCCACAAGGCCGGCGTCCATGTCAACGCCTTGCTGAAAAACCCCCGCACTTACGAGCATATTGAGCCGGAGCTGGTGGGCAACCGCCGGCGGGTGTTGGTATCAGACCAGAGCGGGGTCAGCAATCTGCTGTACAAATCCCAGGAGCTGGATTGGGGCCTGGGTGCGGAAAAGGAAGCCAACCGCGCCCTGCTGGAAGAACTGAAAGACCTGGAAAACCGGGGTTACCAGTTTGAAGGGGCGGAAGGCTCTTTTGAGCTGCGTTTGCGCAAGGCTTTCCACGGCTACCGGGAACCCTTTTCCCTGGAGAACTTGAAAATACTGATTGAAATGCGGGACGGCGCCGTTTATTCCGAGGCGATTATTAAAATGAAGGTCGGCGACCGGGTGATCCATACCGCCGCCGAGGGCAACGGTCCGGTTAACGCTTTGGACAACGCTTTGCGCAAGGCTTTGGAGGAATCCTACCCGGAGATTGCCGGGATGCGGCTGGGCGACTACAAAGTGCGGGTGCTGGAAGGGACTGACGGCACCGCGGCGCTGGTGCGGGTGCTGGTGGAGACCGGCGACGGCCGCTGCTCCTGGGGTACCGTGGGCGTGAGCACTAACATTATCGAGGCCAGCTGGCAGGCGCTGGTGGACAGTATCGCTTACGGTTTACTGCGGCTGGAAAACGGCGCGGCAGGCGAAATGGAAGAAATCACCGGCATTTTCCGTGGCAAGTGTTGAAAAAATGTTATTGTTTACGCGTTACTGTTCAGCACCATCCGGCACGCAAGACCGTTAACCGTACGCTCATGCTCTTTCGAGAAATCGCTTCCGGTTAACGGTCTTGCGTGCCTGGGCTATGAGTACTAACAAGCACAGGGTCTGACCAGTAACCCGGCCGACCCTTATATCGGCCCGAAATTGATTGGGAAATTGATTTTAATAGTTGACAATTGGGGCTATTCTGTAATAATATTGCGGTACGCGCCAAAAATTCACAAGCGGACGCTATTTATTGTAACCAGGACTATATTGGAGACAAAGGCAGCAAATTGATTATGCCGGGACGGTGTAATGAGGGTAAAACGTTTGGTTTAGCTGTTCTGGAAGGATAAGTCTAATATTCTGTTAGGCTAAATTTGCTGTTTAAGGCCTGGGAGTTGGCCTGAAAAAAGAGTCGCGATTAGTAAACGACGGATAAATATTGCGGTTAAAAATTAATTTTACCCCAAATAATCGGTTGTGCTCGGCGAACATTGATTGAGTAGGGGTAATAAAACTTGCTCTTTGCCTATGACATTTAATCAGATATTTTATCAGACATTTAGGCATACATTTAAATTGCTGACGAGGTAGTTGCAGTTAATGGCAATGACTAATGCTCTGCCGAAAGGGAAAAAAAGAAGAATCAAGTTGCTGGCGCTGCTATTGTTATTATTACTGGTGGCGATAATGCGCCTGCCCGCCTTGCATGATACTTTCGGCTTGTCCGATACAAAAATCGATCTGCGGCTGGACGGTCCGGTGGAACCGCTTAGCCAATTTGCCCTGCATATTAGCCAAGGGGTAGGCGGCGACGCCCGCACAACCTTAACCCTGGCGCCCGGGTTGATGTTTGCCGGCTCCTTGCCGGCGAACATGACCGAGGTGCACTATGATGACGCCACACAGACCCTGTCTTTTGCCTGGGCGCCAGGCGTGCCCAGGCAGGCGGCGATACAGCTGCTTACGGCGACCACAGCCAGCCGGACGGTATCCGCCGTATCCGGTAACTTAAGCGGCTCGGTGACGATTACGCCGGCAGGAAACAGCTTGGCTGCACCGGCTGGGGCGCCTGCCGCACCGGCTGAGGTGGCCGCCGGGTCAAGCGTGACTCAGACGCCGGCCACAGTGCCGGGAGACACCTATGGGCCGGCGGGAAGCGGACCGGCAGGAAATAATCCGGCTGCTCCGGCTAATCCGGCTGAATTAGCTGCGCCGTCTGCCGCACCTACCGAGGCGCCGGAGCCAGGCTTAACCCCGGAGCCAAACACAGTGCTAAGAGACACTTACGGCGCACTTAACACTTCTAACGTCGCTGCGGCGTCTGATGGCGGCCAAAGCGGTACGACAGCCGTGGCTCCCGCAGCCAGCCGGCCTCAGGCTGCCGCTCCGGCGCCGGCCGGCGCAGGCAACGGGCAGATCCAGGTCCAAGTCTATCCGCTGTCCCAATCGGTCGCCCCGGGGGACGAGCTGTACTTCGTCGCGATCATGAACGCAACGGGAATGAACAGCGATTACACCAATGCTTCATGGGATATCACCCTCAATTATGATCCGGCTTACGTCAGCTATGTGGGCGCCACAAGCTTCTCTGATTTAACCGGCCCCACAGTAAGCGGAGACGCCGGTTCCATAACCGTGGCCTACAAATTCCCGGCGAACGATGCCTACGCCGGGGGTATTTACATGTCCGTGCTGGATCTGACCACCGTTGATACCACCCCGGAGGGGGCCCTGGTCAGAATCACCGCCGCCTTTGACAGCGATCAATACATCGTCACTGACGACGCGGCCCAGGTGATTACCGCTGCGGCCAATCAACTCATGGGCTTCATGGAGATCATGCCGTTGGCGGACAGTTTGTACACCTCTAATTTGGCGCACATTCTTACCGGCGTCACCGTTACCGATCTTTACGACCAGCCGGTGGCTGAATTCGTGATTGACCAGAATTACAAATTTACCCTCAGTTTTAAAGAAAACACCGCTTACCAGCTGCAGTACGACAACAACGGCGTGCTGTATTACCAGCTGCCGCCGGAGATCAAAGTCCTTGAGCCGGTGAACAATGAGGACATTCTGGTGGGCATGCAGAAAATCGGTTCCTACAGCGTCGATACAAGCGGTTATGTCACCGTTAAGTTTGATGACATTATGGAAGATCCGGCTCACCCCGGTACCTGGATCGACACCTCCGGGACCAAAACCAACTTTATCGACAATTATGTCAACGCTTTCTTTCATTTGAATATCAAAGCCCAGTTTGCCCAAGCCGGCGATAATGTGGTGATTGATTTCGGCAACAACTACACCTGGACATACCAGATCCTGGAACAGCCTGTGGAGGCGGCGCTGAGCATCGCCAAGGATGTTTCCTACAGCCAGGATTATAAACTGACCTACACTTCCGTGATCACCGGCGCCCAGGGTACGGTAACCGATCTCACCTTCCGGGACGACGCGGCCGGCTACTTTAACCTGGCCGATAAGAGTTTTCTTGAAAAAGTGGAGGTCAATATTAAGAACCAGGGCTGGGTTACTTATGACCGTTCCCTTTTGGACGCGCCTGATGTGGCCGGGACTTACTATTGGGTAAGCGCCGCCCCCAATGGAGGGTTCTACCTGTGCTTCCCCGGGGACGTCACCCTGCCGGCAGGCGAGACCATTGCAATCCGCTATACAGTGGACGTTCCTAAATTGCAGCTGGCCAGAAACGGCGACCCATACTCATATACCATATATGCCAGCTCTTTAACCAACCACGCCTACGCCTCGGGCAAGGACGGCGCCGGCGAACCTTTGGACGAGGTAATGGCGGAAGCTTCTCTTACCGCAACCAGGAGTTATTACAAGAAAGACGGCGCCCTGGTCGGCAATACCCTCTCCTGGACGGCAACCGTCGGCGACGGAAAAGAGCCGGTCAACGGTAAAACCATTTTTGACGAATTACAAGGGGGATTGCTTTTCAACAACGCCCCGGTGACCATCCAGCTATTCGCCGCCGACAATGCAACCCGGATCGGAAGCGATTACACGCCTGCCACTGTGCCCGGCGCAAGATTTGAATTCACCGTCCCGGCGACAAATCCCCCGGCCTATTACGCCCGGGTCAGCTATACTTTAAATATCGCCAACCCGGACAATATCTCCAATTACGTTAATCGGATCGGTGTCAGGGCTAATAACAAAGACTACTGGATCTCGTCAACAGTTTACGGCGCCAGCACTAAGTTGCCCCCCATTTATAAAAAGGGAAACGTAACGGCGGACGGCAAATACATCCAGTGGACCGTCGAATGGACGATTCTGCCGACTTATTTTGGCAAAAGCGTGTATTTGTCAGACTGGTTTAACTATGGCGCCACCGGATATCCAAATGTACCCACTGACTTTCATGTGGCGGTGAATTACAACACGGCCGGCGGCCCGGTAACCATTGCCGATTTGCCCGCCAATGACCCGGATCTGGGCTGGTGGCTGACCACTAACGCCAATCAAACCAATTGGTACTTTTATTTCCTGCCCGGCGGGAAGGAAACCAATGGGACGCTTAATTATATCCCCCATGGCGCTAATTTTGCTCCCAACGGGATTTATTTCGACCCCAAACCAGGGGACAGCGCGTCGCCCTTTAAGAACGGCGCGGTCGTTACCATTACCTATAAATCGTCCCTGGATGATTTAAGCAAAGACGGCGTGCCCCTGCGCACCGTTTTGGCAACCGCGGACCCGACCGGCAACGGAAGAGTAAGCAATTATGTCACCAGCTATGGTTATATAAGCAGTTGGAACTCGGCCGCGGATTACGTCTATGTTTGTGCGCCGATCTATAAATCGGCCGTTTCCGGCAGCGACTATATTGATTATTCGATCAGGCTTAATTCTCCCGGCGGTTTTTATGGCCGGCCCCGGTATGAGAGCCTTGACTTAGGGTCGGACCCTGTATTTACCGATACTTTCAGTTCGGACCTGGAATATGTGGATAATACCTTCTTCATCTGGACTTGGAATACCAGTAACCCGTCCAGCCGCTATTTCGCTCTGTATAGCATAAGCAAGGAAGATTTGCTGAAGAACTGTATTGTTACCGATGAAACAACCGGTACTTCTACGCTTACGGTTCATTTAAACCAGCTGATGCAGATCACCGGTCCCAATGCCAATTATAACAACTATAATAAAACGCCGGCGCCCTGGACGGGACCGGTCGGCAATGTTACCACGCCCCTCCCCGAATGGTGGAGAATGGAAAACCGGGATAACGGCGGCTATGATCATCCAATCATGATCTACTACCGGCTGAAGCTGAAAGACGACGCCAAGCCGGGAGTGCACGAGGTCTATAACCAGGCGACGATAAATGAAAACTGGTCCGCCGACAACACTTCTACCGTAGGCAAAGAAGTAGTCACAAAAGTAATGGTCCTAAACACAGCGGTCGGGAACAAAATGGCGGTCACCGTTAACGTAAATCCATTGGGTAAAACCTTGGCGCCGGACAGTCCGGACGGCACTTATGTGATTGAGGATCAGATGAACGACACCCTGGCCCTGTTTCTTTCCTCGATTAAAATCGAGGCGGAAACCTCGCCGGGCAGCGGGGTTTGGGTGGAGCAGCCCATTGATCCCACCTGGGGCAATCTATGGAGCATCATGACCACAGCGGATAATAAAATATTTTTCACGGCGCCCGACCGGACATCCATCAGGATTACTTACCAGGTCCTGGTGAAAGGCGCCGTGGGGGATAGAGTTGACGTGGAAAACACCGTTAGTATTCTCGGCGAGTACTTTACGGCAGCCCATGCCTCCTTCCTGCTGCAAAAGGCCGGCGCCACCGGCGGCGGCGCCTTGGCGCCGGTGACCCTGTACAAGCAGGATGCGGATCAGCCGGGCGTCTATCTGCCGGGGGCGATTTTCGAGTTGTACATGAACCAGTATTATACCGATATGCCGTCTGTGACTCCTACCGGCCGGCCCAATACCCAGGCCAACCCGCCGGAGACTATCGACGGCGTGGGTTTCTATTACGCGGGGACCTGGATCACCGACATCAACGGCCAGGTGCTGATACAAACCCAATATCTTACCGCTGACACCGGCGCTATCTATGCCCTGAAGGAAACGGTCGCGCCGGCCGGCTACCGGCTTCCGGATCATCCGTTTACCTGCTTCACTTTAGGCACGGCTCTTCTGCCCGACGGTTTTACGCAGCCGCTGCAGGATATCACCGACTATATCAACATCACCAATCACTTTGACGGCGGTCCCATGCTGCCTGAGTCGGGCGGCAACGGTATCGGGCGGTATATGGTGACCGGTATGTTGTTGTTGACAGCGGCGGGATTTTTGTTGGTCCGTTGGTCAGCCAGGCGAAAAACCGGGCCTGTTAGCGGCCTTGGACAGTAATCTGGGAAAAGCTGTGCAAAAATAATGCTGGCAGGCTAAATTACGCACAAAAATGAATAATACGCCGGATAACCGGCTGTATCCGACTAATAATTATTTTTTTGCGGTTGACAATGGTGACTATTTGTATATAATACGGTTTATCGTGTTAAAAATTCACAAGCAGACGTTATTTGTTATAAACAGGATTATGATGGAGCAATACAAAGACAGCAAGTTGATGATGACGTGATGGTCCGACGGCCCTTTGCTTTGTTTAATTGAGTAGCAAACATTATCTTTGCATACGTAACCTATTTGACAATGTTGATAACGGGGGCAATTAATGGCAGCGATTAAGGCTCTGCCGAAAAGGAAAAAAAGAAGAATCAGGTTGCTGGCGGTAGTATTGCTGTTAATGCTTGTGGCGGTTATTAGGCTGCCTGCTTTGCATGATACTTTCGGCTTGTCCGATACAAAGATCGATCTGCGGCTGGACGGTCCGGTGGAACCGCTTAGCCCGTTTACCCTGCATATTAGCCAGGGGGTCGGCGGCGAGGCCCGCACGACCTTGACCCTGGCGCCCGGGCTGATGTTTGCCGATTCCTTGCCGGCAAACATGACCGAGGTGCACTATGACGACGCTGCTCAGACCCTGTCTTTTGCCTGGGCGTCAGGCGCGCCCAGGCAAGCGGCGATCCAGCTGTTTACGGCGGCCACAGCCAGCCGGACCATCTCCGCCGTATCCGGCAACTTAAGCGGTTCGGTGATCATTACGCCGGCAGGAAGCAATTTGCCCGCACCGGCTGCGCCGTCTGCCGCACCGGCTGAGGTAGCCGCCGCACCGGCTGAGGTGGCCGCCGGGTCAAGCGTGAATCCGGCGCCGGCCACAGTGCCGGGAGACACCTATGGGCCGGCGGGAAGCGGACCGGCAGGAAATAATCCTGCCGGGGCGGCTGCTTCTGCCGCACCGGCCGAGCTGGTTGCCGCACTAACCGGGGCGGCTCCGGCGCCAAACACAGTATCAAGAGATACTTACGGCGCGCAGATCCAAACCCAAGTCTACCCGCTGTCCCAATCGGTTGCCCCGGGGGACGAGCTGTACTTCGTCGCTGTAATGAACACGACGGGAATGAACAGCAGTTACACCAACGCTTCATGGGATATCATCCTTAATTACGATCCAACCTACGTCAGCTATGTGGGCGCCACAAGCTTCCCTGACTTAACCGGCCCCACCGTAAACGGGGACCCCGGTTCCATAACCGTGGCCTACAAATTCCCGGCGGACGATGCCTATGCCGGGGGTATATACATGTCCGTGCTGGATCTGACCACCGCTGATACCACCCCGGAGGGGGCTCTGGTCAGGAGCACTTCCGCCTTTGACAGCGACCAATACATCAGCACTGATGACGCGGCCCAGGTAATTACCGATGCGGCTAATCAACCGGGCTTCATGGGTATCATGCCGTTGGCGGACAGCTTGTACACCTCCAACTTGGCCAATATCCTTACCGGCGTCACCATCACCGACCTTTACGACCAGCCGGTCAGCGAATATGTTACCGGCGAGAACTACAAATTCAGCCTGAGCTTTAAAGAAAACATCGCCTACCAGCTGCAGTACGACAACAACGGCGTGCTTTATTATCAGCTGCCGCCGGAGATCACAGTCCTGGACCCGGTGCTCAACGAAGACATCCTGGTGGGCACGCAGAAAATCGGTACCTACAGCGTCGATACCAATGGCTATGTCACCGTCAAGTTTGACGATATTATGGAAGATCCGGCTCACCCCGGCGCCTGGATCGACACCTCCGGGACCAATACCAACTTTATCGACAACTATATTAATGCTTTCTTTAACTTGGGGATCAACGCCCAGTTTAATCAACCGGGCGATAATGTAACCATTGATTTCGGCAACAACTATTTTTGGGAATTCCCCATTCACGAACATCCCTTAGACGCCGTGCCGGCCATAGCCAAAACCGGCGCCGTTGATCCCAACGATCCCTGGCTGATTAACTACACAGCTACCATCAGCGCCGCCGACGGATCGGGGACGATCTATAACCCCACTTTCTATGACAATGCCGGCGGCTACTTTAATCTGACCGACCTGTCTTTTGTGGAGAATGTCCGGGTCAGCACTGACGGCGGCGCCACCTGGAGCAACTATACCCAAGCGGATGCTCCCGCCGCAGGCGGGACAGGGACCCCCGGCACTTACTACTGGGTTACGGCCGACCCCGAAGGCGGCTTTCACCTGGTTTTCCCGAATGACGCGACACTGACCCCGGGCGGCGATCCCCTTGAAATCAAATACGACATTGACTTTAGAAAACTGTGGCTCGCCAGAAACGCTGATCCGTACCATATGTTTTGGGGCGACGTCATCACCAACAGCGCCTACGCAGCCGGCGCCAACAGCAACGGCGACCAGTTGCCTCCGGTCATGGCCCGCTCGACGGTTTACGTCCAAAGACGCATGTATACATTCAAAACCGGCAGTCTGTCAAGCGACGGCGGCGCCATTACTTGGACGGCTACCGCCGGCGACGGCGTCGATCCTCTTACCGGCAAGACTATCTATGACGATTTGTATGATTATACTCATGTGATCAGACAAAGCTTTAACGGCCCTATAACGATCAAATTGTACGCCGCCGACCACACTACCCAGATCGGCTCTGATATTACGCTGCCGGCGCCGGCCGGCGCCAGCTTCGCCTACAATGTGCCAACCACCAATCCCGAGGTTTATTGGGCGGACATCACCTACAACACTACTACCAGCGATCCCTATGCCCAGGGGTACAGCAATACGATCGGCGTCACGGTGGGCGGCAAAGACTACGGTTTTGCGCAATATATCGGCAATCCCGCGATGACGGTAGGCCTCAAAAAAACTGCCGTCGTCACCGTTGCCCCGCCTGACGACCATGGTAACAGTTACAGAGCCATCCAGTCGACTATTACCTGGACGATTCCGCCGGCCTATTACGGGCGCACTATTTATCTAACTGACGGTTTCAATTTCGGCGCCAATGGGTATTCCAACGTGCCCTACGACCTGAACGTGTCGGCCGTGGCTCCGGATCCCGCCAATCCCGGCGGCACGGAAACGATCCGGATCCCCGTAAGTATGCCAACGGGCGGTTCAACTAATGGTCCGACTGGCAGTTCACCGTACGGTTTGGTAGCCTATGTCGGCGGGGATGCCATCCCCAACGCGGCCAACCAGACCGCCATATGGTTCATGTGGTCCCCCGATGGCAGCGTTCCCGCTGATTTTCTCAGTGGAAATTATTATTATACAGTTACCGATGGTACGGACAGCCTGTCGCCCTTTGTAAACGGCGCCACCATTACCATCACCTACCTGACCATGATCGAGGGACCAAACGCTTCGAAGCTCACTGGTCCCGGCAATGGCAATACTTATGGCCAGCCTGGCGATCCGCTGAGCGTGGTGGTGGATAACCAGGACCTGATCGGTTATCCCGTTTATGCCGGCAACCAGGCGCAGTCCGTGCCCGGCCCCTATGACTTTGACGGCGTGAATCCCACCATCGCTAAAAAAGCTGCGCCGGGCGGCAACGGCAAATACATTGACTATACCGTCGCGCTCGACCAGCCGAACCCCCATGGCGACGCTTATGACATGGGGAGCGACCCGATATTTACCGACACCTTCGATTCAGATTTGTTGCAGTATGTGACAAATTCCTTTGTCGTTAAGGCTACTGACAGCAGCTGGTATCCTCATTTTTACGGGCTGTACGATGCCGGCGGCGCCGATGATCTCTCGCAGTATATTAATGTCAACTATGAAGCTGACGGTGTCACTCCGACCGGTACTTCGACCCTCACCGTTCATTTAAGCGATCTGAAAGAATTAGCCGGCAACGGGCTGGGGCCATATATGACGATGCCGTGGTTCGGCCCGCCGGCGACTGTTTCCGCTCCCGTCATCCCCGAGTGGTGGCAGGTGGCGAACCGGCTCCAGGGTCAAAACTATCCCATCTATGTGTATTACCGGCTGCAGCTGAAACCGGACGCCGCGCCTGGGTTGCACAGCGTTGACAACACAGCCGCCATTAACACTGTTTGGACAGCCAAGAACACCTCGACTATCGGCGCGGAGGTGGCCTCGAAAGAGATGGCGCTGATCACTTCGGTCGGCAACAAGATGGCGGTCACGGTTAACGTGAACCAACTGGGCCAGGCCTTGGAGCCGGACAGCCCCAACGGTACCTACGTGATTGAGGATCAGATGAACGATACCCTGGCGGCCTATCTGTCCTCCATTAAGATCGAGGCGGAAACCTCCCCCGGCAGCGGCGACTGGGTCGAGCAAGTCATTGATCCCACCTGGGGCAACCCCTGGAGTTTTATAACCGCCGCGGACAACAAGCTTCTGTTTACCGTGCCGGATCAGACATCGCTGCGGATTACCTACCAAGCCTTGGTGAAAGGCACGGTGGGCGAAACAGTTTACGCGGAAAACAGCATCAACATACTCGGCAACTATTTTGCGGAAGCCCATGCTTCCTTCCTGCTGCAGAAATCCGGCGCCACCGCCGGCGGCACCTTAATGCCGATAACCCTGTACAAGCAGGATGCGGATCAGCCGGGGGTCTACCTGCCGGGGGCGGTTTTCGAACTCTACATGAACCAGTACTATACCGATATGCCCACCGTGACTCCGTCCGGCCGGCCCAATACCCAGGCCAACCCGCCGGAGACTATCGACGGCGTGGGCTTCTATTACGCCGGTACCTGGACCACCGGCCCAAGTGGCCAAGTGCTGATGCAAACCCAATACCTGACCGCTGATAACGGCGCTATTTACGCCCTGAAGGAAACGGTCGCCCCGGCCGGCTACCGGCTGCCGGCGAATCCCTTTACCTGCTTCACCTTAGGCACGGCCCTTGTGCCAGACGGTTTTACGCCGGCGCTGCAGGATATCACCGATTATATCAACGTGGCCAATCAGTATATCGGCGGTCCCATGCTGCCGGTGACGGGCGGCAACGGTATGGGGCGGTATATGATGATCGGTATCCTTCTGTTGGCGGCGGGATTTTTGGCGGCCCGTTTTTCGACACGGAGAAAACAGAATCTGTTAGGCTCTAAACAGGTGAGCTTGTAAAAGTGATCATGAAAATTAAAATTTTAGACAAAAAAAATAATTATACCCCGAATAATCGGGTCTGGCAGACGAACATTATAGCATAATGTGATTTGCAAAAATTTTTTTGAATATTTATGTCGATAAAGCAGGATTTTTATGTTTGCATAAAGAAATATATGGATTCTTTAATGGATTATCATTAAGTTAACTATTGCGCTAATTAAGACGAACCGGGTTGCTTGGCCCGGTTCGGGAGGACAAGCCGGATGTTGCATAAAGATCAGGCGCCGGAACAGACGGCGCCGCGCTTTCCAGGTCAAGAGCAGTTTGATATAGAAATAGAATTAAAACGCCGGCAAATGGCGCAGGAGTTACGCAGGACCCACTCGGTGACGGCATTGGAACGCCGCAAAATAGCCCAGGAATTTCGTGGAGCTATGTGGGGCGCGGTCAGGACATTGATTGTGTTTGCCGCCGCCGCCGTGCTGGTGTCGACTTTATGGTTTCCGATGTTTGTCGTCCAGGGGGACAGTATGGCGCCCACCCTGAAAGAAGGGGATATATTGCTGTTCACGACCATTGGGAACCCGAAAACAGGTAACCTGGTTGCTTTCAGCTATAACAACCAGGATTTGATTAAGCGGGTTATCGCCGTCAGCGGGCAATGGGTGGATATTTCGCCGGCCGGTTCGGTATCGGTGAACGGAAAGACCCTTAACGAACCCTATGTCAGCCAGCTCAGCTTGGGTGAATGTGATATTGACTTTCCCTTTCAGGTTTCCGACCGCCGGTTTTTTGTCCTGGGCGACAACCGGGTTGCCTCTCTGGACAGCCGTTCCGGCCTGATGGGCACGGTGCACCGGGAACAGGTGAAAGGCAAAGCCTTGTTAAGGCTCTGGCCCGTATCAAGATTGGGCTTGGTCAGGTAAGTTAGCTACGCCGTATTAGGACGGAACTTGAGGTCCTTTATCGGAAATATAAGCTAATTATTTAATTTATTAGTTTGCGAAAGGATGGTGCGATGGCTAAGGAACTATAGAGGTTAAAAAAGGCGGTCTAAAAATTAGGTCATTCAATATGCTTTATAGAACCAGAAAGGAGTTAACAGACAACATGAAAGTAAGAACGAAAAAGAGAGTAATCAGTTTATTATTGGCGGTAGTAATGCTTTTCGCCATGGCCGTACCGGCATTGGCAGCAGGTGGTTCGGGAAATGGCGGGGCAAGCATTACCATTAATGCGGTGACCGGTTTCGACATTACGCAGTCAACGTTTAAAGCGTATAAGATTTTTAATTTGGTCTCTTCCGATAACGGCAGCGGGGGGTATAATTACGCTTATACCTTAAATACTGCTGCAGGTAGTGATTTCAGTGGTTTTACTAACTACCCGAGTTCTGGTGGCACGGTATCACTGTATGACTATCTTACCGGCTTGGCACAAGATCCAACCAACAATAATTCGGCTGCTATGAACACTTTGGCTGCCAACTTATGGGCGTACATAGTCGCCAATAATATTCAGCCTGCCGGTACAGCTCCTGCGGCAGCAGCCGGCGCAACAAGTGTAACAATCAGCCCCTTAGACTATGGTTATTATCTGGTTTATAGTACTAACACGCATATCAATGCGGATGGGACTCCTGATACGCCGGCAGTTGTTGCCGCTTGCACCCTTACGACCACAATGCCTGATCCTGTGATAACACCTAAAGTGGATGCGCCCACGATTGATAAACAAGTAGTAGACAGTACTGGAAACCCGAGCAACTACACCAGCGCCAGTATCGGCGACACGGTCAATTACCAGCTGACCTCCGCAGTACCTGACATGACCGGTTACAGCAGCTACGTCTATACCGTGCATGATGTCATGAGCCCCGGCCTGACCTTTAATCCGGCCAGCGTCCAAGTATATGTCGGGTCAGCAACAAGTACTCCTCCTGCCACTATTCCTGCCCCGGCGGCGAATTACACTGTGGTCACGACGGGACTGTCTGATGGCTGCACTTTTGAAATTGTGTTTAATAACTTTTATGCTAACTATAATAACCAAGTTGGCGCTCCGATTTTGATCAAATACACGGCTACGATTAACGAAAACGCGGCGATGGCGCCGGACGCCAACACCAACGAAGCTAACCTGGAGTACAGCAATAACCCATACGACAGTAACAGTCATGGCACAACGCCCCCGAGTGAGGCCGATGTTTACACCTCTGAATTTGATATTTTCAAGTATGACGGCAGTACGGTAGCCACTAACGGCACTCCTCTTGACACCGGCGTTACCGCTTTGGCCGGCGCGGTGTTTGAACTGCGCACAACTTCTGGTAATCAAGCTTCGGCCATTAAATTTGTCGACCTTGGCGGCGGCTCCTATCGAGTGGCGAAAGCTGACGATACGACAATCACGACAACGCTGACGACCCCGGCTTCAGGTTTATTAAACCTGCAAGGGGTTGGCGCCGGCACCTATTACCTGACAGAGATTACGCCTCCCGCCGGATTTAATGCTTTGCCCGGGCCGGTCACGCTGACAGTTGCGCTTGGCCAGCCTGTTACGGGAAGCAACCAACTGCCCTGCCATGTAACGACGACGACTAATGGCGCTGAGGTGCTAGTTGCTACTAATGGTAATGATACTGTTTGTGTGGCCAACAGCGCCGGCAGCCAGTTCCCCATCACCGGTGGTACTGGCACCGCGCTCTTCCTCATTGGCGGACTGTTGCTGATGGTTCTCGCGGCGGCCGCGCTGATTGCCCGCCGGAAAATGCACCGGGATCATCCCGAGCAAATGAACTTAATCTAAGCCTTCGGGCAGGATTATTGACTCGCAGCAGCTAATTTATTAATCTAATAAGCAGTAAACGGCAGCCTGCCGTCCCCGCAAGCAAATTGCTTGCGGGGACGGCAAGGAGAAGTGTATGAAAAAGCATTTGTTTACCATTGTCATCGGATTAGTTTTTGTGCTTGGTTTATCTATTTTTTTGTATCCTTTTGTCGCCAAGTATGTTAACGCCAGCAGCCAGTCCCGGGTGGTCACCCAGTATTACCGGGCGGTGCAGGACTTAAGCGCTCCGAAATATAAAGCGACGCTGGACGAGGCCCGGGCGTACAACCAAAAGCTGGCTGCGAACGGCCACCGTTTTACGCCGACGGATAAGGAGACTGCGGAGTATAACAAACTGCTTAGCCTTACCCAAAGCGGGGTAATGGGCACTTTGTCCATTACCAAGATTAGGGTCAGGCTGCCTATTTATCACGGTACCAGCGAAGGGGTGCTGCAAGTAGGCGTGGGCCATTTGGAGGGTTCGTCCCTGCCGGTTGGCGGTTTGGGCACCCATGCGGCGCTCACCGGCCACCGGGGACTCCCGTCGGCCATCTTGCTTACGGATTTGGATCAACTGACTATTGGCGATACCTTTGTCGTCCGGGTGCTCAATGAAAAGCTTACTTATCAGGTGGACCAGGTTCTCATTGTTGAGCCGGAGGATTTGGGGCCGCTGGCTATTGATCCCGCTCAGGATTACTGTACCTTGGTTACCTGTACTCCTTACGGCATCAACTCCCAGCGGATGCTAGTGCGCGGCCACCGGATCCCCAATGAACAAGTGACCGCCGAGCCTGCCGACGCCAGGGCGGTCAAAGCGCAAATAGTTGCTTTGATTCTGTTGTTGCCGGTGTTGATTGTTTTGGTTATCCGGCTGGTCACCCGGTACAGAACTCTTTATAGGAAAAAAAGGAAATGATAAAGATGAAGCGATTGGTGATAGCTTTAATCGTCCTGCTCTGTTCCGCATTGTCGGGCAGTGCCTATGCGGTTGATTTTTCCCGCACGGACGATGTGCTGACCATTGAGCTGGTCTATGGCGGACAAGCTCTGTCCGGCATAAAAGTGGGCGCTTATCTTGTGGCCACGGTTGAAGAAGTGAACGGCGCGCCTAAATATACGCTCATAAGTTCATTGGCGCCTTCGCAAGTGGCTGTGCCGTCGGACGGGGTGATGACCGCGGCGGAAAATAAAAATCTGGCCCAGGCTTTAGCCGCTTATGTTAAGGCTAATAATATCGCGCAAACGGTGCAAACCAGCAACGGGCAGGGTCAGGTTTCTTTTAGCGGTTTGCGGTCCGGGTTGTATCTGGTGTCGCAGACCGATGCGGACAGCGCGGATTATTTGGTAACGCCTTTTTTGGTGCCGCTGCCTTATAACGGCGACCATGGCTGGAGTTATCTGGTCAGCGCTGCTCCCAAAACGGAACCCAAACCGCCTCCGCCTAAACCGCCCGTTCCACCTAATCCACCCAATCCGCCCGGCGGCGGCGGTGGCACCCCTTGGGATGATGGCGGCGGGGATGATATAATATCTTATAATCCCCCTGGCGGGCCGGCAAACCCACCCGGTTTTACGGAGCCCTGGGGGCCGATGACGCCATTATCCATAGATGGGGGGAACGGGACGGACATTCCCGACTCGGCGGACGTTTTTGCTGTTCCGGAGGCGCCCGCTGCTCCCCCGGCTTCGTCGGTACTGATATTGCCCCAAACCGGCTTGTTGCGTTGGCCGATTCCCGTGCTTTGCGGTATGGGAACCCTGTTTGTGTTGCTGGGATTGTTGATCATCCAGAAAGAAAGGAAACGCAGTGAGTATTAAATTAAGTGCATGGTTAATTATGATCGGCCTGCTGGCTTTTCTTTTAGCCGGCGGGCTTTGGCTTTATAATTTGCGGGCGGAAAATATGGCAGCCGACTATTCCTTGGATCAGGCGCGGCTGCTGCTTGAAGACATCAGGCAAGGGAAATATTTGGACGGTTCTTACATCGGGGTGCTGAGCATTCCGGATCTGCAGCTGGATTTACCGGTCCGCCGGGAATGGAGCTATCCCGATCTGAAGCTGACTCCTTGCCGCTATGCCGGCGCTGTTGAGGACAATACCCTGGTTATAGCGGCCCACAATTTTAAGAAGCATTTCGGAAATATCTCCGCTTTAAAAATCGGTTCCCCCATCAAGTTTACCGCTCTTAACGGCAGCAAATACACCTATCAGGTAGCCAAAATTGAAACGGTCCGGCCCACGGCAGTGACCGAGGTGGTCAACAGCGACTATGACCTGACTTTGTTCACCTGCACCTACGGCGGCAAAACCAGAATCGTCGTCCGCTGCATGCGGGCCTAAACGGTTATTGGCGGCGGGAACTTAAGTTCAGACACATCTACACTTCTTCCATAGCGCGTATAAGTAAATCATTTTAGCGCCTCTTCGGCTAATATGCTATTGTAATAATATAATAGCCGAAAAACCGGTTCTTTCAACCGGTTTAATTTGTGTGCACGCGGTTATTGGCGAAAAACGAAACCGGCTATTTGTATTCGTGCAATAAAGTAATAAATAAATTGCTGCCAATGTAAACAAAATGGTATACAATGTAAATGTCTATTCTTGTAATTAATCAAAAGGGGGACTGACTGTGGCACTAACCAGTATTAACATTAGTAAAGAGGAATTTGATGCAATGATGCAAAAGTCTTTCGATGATATAAAGGCTGGCAGAGTGCGCCCGATTGAAGATGTATTACGTGATTTTGAAGCAAAATATGGAATTAAATTAAGGGGGAAATAAATATGCCGGCCTATGCCTCAATTAAAAAGATTGTGGATGTTGCGGAAAGAAATCGGATCGTGGAAAAACTACTGGCGTTGCGGGCCCAACTTAATCGGGATATCCCAGCCAAAACTGCTACCGACACCCTTTTGCTGGCCACATGGAATATTCGGGAGTTTGGCGATAACCGTCTTGCGGAAAGCTTATATTATATAGCAGAGATCATTAGCCGTTTCGATTTAATAGCTGTCCAAGAGGTGGCGGCAAATCTTGATGGTTTAAGGAATCTTGTTGCTTTGCTGGGGCCCGGTTGTGACTATATTGTGACAGATAGCACAGATGGTTCAGCGGGCGGAGGCGAGCGCATGGCTTTCATTTATGACAGGCACAAAGTTTTTTTCCGCAAAATGGCCGGAGAGCTTGTCCTGCCAGAAAAGAATCTGCTGGGAGAAGGACTTCAATTTGCGCGGACGCCTTTTAGTGTGGCTTTCCAAGCCGGCTGGTTCCGGTTTATCCTCACCACGGTTCATATTCTCTACGGGACTGCCAGCAAAGAAGACCCGCGGCGGGTGGCGGAGATTAACGCCGTCGCCGAGTTTCTCAATAAACGGGCCAAGAAAGAGAAAGAGAAGGAAAGCTATATCTTGCTTGGTGATTTTAATATTTTTGGTCAAGGCGACGCTACCATGAAGGCGTTGGAGACGCATAAGTTTTATATTCCGGATGCCATCAAGGAACATCCGACTGATTTGGATAAAACCAAGTATTATGACCAAATTGCTTTAAAACTTGAGATCGATACAAATATGACGGTTTTTGCTGAAGGGAAGCAACGTGCCGGAGCATTTGATTATACCGAAACGATATATCTGCCGCAGGATGTGGAGTGTTACCAAAGATATTTCGCTGATCAATATGTCAACGGCAAAACGCAACAACAGATTGAAAAGTATTACATTACCAATTGGCGCACATTCCAGATGTCTGATCATTTGCCTCTTTGGATCGAACTCAAGATAGATTTCAGTGATCAATATCTGGCAAGAATAAAAAGCAAAGTAACATGATTTTTTGTTACTGTTCATGGCTTTTTGATAGTCAAAGACCAGGTACGCAAAACCGTTAACCGGAAGCGATTTCTCGTCGAGCATGAGCGCACGGTTAACGGTTTTGCGTACCGCTCGATGCTGAATAGTAACGCGGAACAGTAGCTATTAATGCTTTTGTCATGACCTGAAAGCCTGATGCTCTAGCCAAACCGCCTTACGCTATGGTAAAATTGAGTTAATTTCAACAGTAACTAATTTCCCGGCCGGTGGTGCAGCATGGAGTATCTGAAGCAGCTTAAAATTAACCTGGACCTGTTTAATGTGACCAGCATTATTGATATCCTCATCGTGGCTTTTGTTTTGTACCGTCTGATGCTGCTCATTCGGGGCACCAGGGCCGTGCAGTTAATTAAAGGGCTGGTTGTGCTGCTGGTGGCTACGGCGGCAAGCAGCCTGTTAAA
>WQUS01000372.1 GCA_009781965.1 Bacillota bacterium
AGCTGTCCCGGCGGATTTGGATATTGCGGATAGCCTGGGAGAGCATATTGGATACTGCTTCTAAAATACGCATCTCTTTCTCTGTAAAATCACCGTCTGGCACAGCCCGGCTCAAATGGATGCTGCCCAGGATTTGATGACCCACCATGACAGGCGCGCCCATAGTGTACAGCAGATCAAGAGGCGCCATTACTTTTAGATAAAAGGGATGTTTTTGGAACATTTCCGGCTCCATCAACTGAGTGGCGCACCATGGCCGGCCACTGGCGGTGATTTTTTTCAGCAAAAAATTTGTATCGGCCCATTTTTCCAAAGAGGCTGTGTATTGTTCATCAGCGCCAACTACCGCCTTTAGATTGAGCCTGTTTTTTTCCTTGATATATAAAACCGCGATTTTATAGCGCACCAGTTTCTTCATGTAAGCGTGCAGTACTTCGAACAGGTGCTGCAAAGGAAGAGTGGAGGTAATTACTCTTGTTATTTCCAAAAACAAGTACAGTTCCCGGTCCGTTAACCCAAGGTTACCGGAATTTTTTTGCCGGCTGACAGGCAAAATAATCACCCTTATATGCTAAATTAATAGTTCCGGGCAAAGAAAGTCAGTCGCAAGTTAGAATAAACACTACGACCAAGCTTTCATAGTTTCTATAGCTTATTATCCTTAGCTTATTATCCTTTTGCTCCCGGAATGGGTCAAGGTAATGCCTGTAAATGGTCACATACCTGACCCATATGGCGTTTTTGGCTGATTAAAGGGAGAGCAGCTGCTTTTGCCGGAGCACTGAACTATGGATAATTAAACGATAGATTTGCTCCGTGATTGCCGGATCCAGATTATTTGCCGCGGCCGATTCTTTAATCCGGCTGATAATTTCTTCCTCCCGGCGGTGATCAACTACTTGTTTTTGACCGGCTTTAAGACGGGCTACTTCTTCCACCAGGCGTTGCCGCATAATTAAAAGATGCAGCAGCTCATTATCCACCAGATCAATTTTTTCACGGATATCGGCCAGGCTAACCGTTTGATCGCCCGGGATAAACTCATCCGCAGCAGGCTCGCTGGCGTCGCGGTAGACCGGGTAGGAACCAAAAAGTTTCTGCCATAAAACGAACTCGCCGATAGCACTGATGGCCATCCGGACCGATGGATCGTCCTCCCGGCCCAGAAAATCAATAAAGAAAATATAATCGCCCAGTTTATTCCCTCCCGGACGGGATTCAATCCGGGTCAGACTAATCTTGTGCAGGGCAAATTCCCGCAGAATATAATACAAAGCACCCGGACGGTCCTTAACGGCCAAGGCCATGGATGTCCTGACCGGGCCGCGGTCGGGCGTCGCTTTCTTGGGCTCCAGAACTAAAAACCTGGTGACATTGCTATTGCCGCTGTCTTGGATATCCGGACACAGTACTTCCAGCCCGTAATTTTCGGCTGCGCTGATGGAACCCACGGCGGCGGCAGGCGGGCGATCGGAGACCGATACCAGAAAAGCGGCGGCGGCGGTACTGGCTGTTTCGGTTAGCGGCACGCCG
The DNA here is from genome assembly GCA_009781965.1 of Bacillota bacterium. Classification (GTDB taxonomy): domain Bacteria; phylum Bacillota; class Desulfotomaculia; order Desulfotomaculales; family Desulfallaceae; genus BRH-c8a. The sequence goes on from WQUS01000372.1 coordinate 1,534, forward strand.
GGCAATTTATCCTGCAACCCACGCTTACATTGAAGCAATGCTTGGGGATGCGAGTAAACCCTCTTTATATCCTGCAGTTTGACGTCTGGGCGCGCCAACAGGTGCTGGCGCACCGGTAAAATAAGCTCCCCCGTAATAAAAACGCTATCTACTGCCGACAGCAGATCTAACGTCTCCGCAACCGTACCGCCGGTGGAATTCTCAGCCGGCGCTATGCCGGCATCCATTTGGCCGGTTTGAATCTGGTGAAAAACAGTTTCCAGGCTGAAGCAGCAGACCGGCAGCAAGTTTTTGCCGGCGGCGTATTGCATGGCCGCGGTGTGTGAAAAGGTACCCGGAGGTCCCAGATAACCAAGCTTTTTCATCGGGCACTTCCTCCGTTGTTTAGATTCCCCGTCCCATGGCGGCGGCCAGTGGGCGCATAGTATTCATTAGCGCGTCGAACTCTTCCGGGTTCAGCGACTGGGGACCGTCGCAAAGGGCTGCCGAGGGGTCGGGATGGACCTCAATGATTAACCCGTCGGCTCCTGCCGCCACCGCCGCCCGGGACATGGAAGCCACTAATTCGCGTTTCCCGGTGGCGTGACTGGGATCCGCAATCACCGGCAGATGGGTCAAGGTTTTAACCAATGCCACAGCGCTGAGATCCAGGGTGTTTCTGGTACTGGTCTCAAAGGTGCGAATGCCCCGTTCGCAAAGAATGACATTCTCGTTGCCGGAGGATACAATGTATTCCGCGGCCATAAGCCATTCCTCAATCGTTGCCGATAAACCCCTTTTCAGCAGGATGGGTTTTTTAGCCTGTCCGGCCAGCCGCAGCAGCTGGAAATTTTGCATGTTGCGGGCGCCGATTTGCAGAATATCCACATAGTGTTCGGCGGTATGCATGCTTTCCGCGTCGATCACTTCGGTAACGGTGGCCAGTCCTGTTTCCGCGCCCGCCGCCGCGAGAAGACGCAGGCCTTCTTCCTCTAACCCCTGGAAGCTGTACGGCGAGGTCCGGGGCTTATAAGTGCCGCCCCGCAGGGCTGTGGCGCCTGATTTTTTCACCGCTCTGGCGGCGGCATACAATTGCTCCTCTGTTTCCACGGCGCAAGGTCCGGCGATAATCGCCAGTTTATTGCCGCCAATCCTGACGTTGCCTGCTTGTACCACTGTATCCTCGCCGCGCGCTTCCCGGGATACCATTTTATACGGTTTCATTATGCGCACCACTTTTTCCACACCGGGCATGGTTTCCAGGGTGGAAATGTTGATGGACTCCAGATCGCCAACCGCTCCGATGACAATCCGTTTCACTCCGTGAATGGTTTGCATTTGGAACCCGTGCTTCTGTAACCGCTGATTCACATTTTCAATTTGTTCCGGGCTGGAATCCAATTTCATGACTATGACCATGCTAATCCCTCCATAATAAAATATAATAAACCCGTCGCTTAATCCCCATACAGGGACGAAAGCGACGGGCTGCTTCCGCGGTACCACCCTGGTTGACCCGGCAGGCGGGTCCCCTCTGCAAAGATACGGGAAAATTACCTCGCGGTTAGCTTGGGCAAACAAAAAAACCTTCGCCCAGGGACGAGAGGCGTTGCCACACGTTACCACCCCGGTTGATCCGTATCTTGAACATCCGGATCCACTCGGCATAAGTACAGGATTATTTTCCGATACCCTCTTCCCTGTAACGTGGGAAGCACACGTCCAAGCCTACTCAATAAGCTGATTTAAAGACTTATTATCTTTCAGCCGGCTTCTCCGGGGAGAACTTCAGATGGTCATGGCCGGGAATGCTTCCAGTCAGCGACATTCCCTCCCTGGAGGCCTGTTTCCAACCTACTTTTCCCCTTCACTGAATTTTAGATTATTTGCTCTTTAATACTATAAGAAGTATTTTAACACTTCGACAAGTCTCTTAGCAAGCTTTTTTTATCTTCTTAATTATACCTCAAAAAACCCCAAAAAATTGGACTGGCTTGACGAAGATTGCAATGTGTACTGTTTTAAGAGAGATATGTGTTTTAGGAGAGATGTGGCCCATGATAGCACTTTTGATCCTGGTATTATGTTTTGTTGTTTTGGTTATTCTCGGGGCCCTCGAAGCGATAAGAAATCGAAAAAATGTCCGTCGGCTGGCCATTCGGGTTAACGTAAACGGTATCCGCGGCAAATCAACAGTAACGCGGTTGATTACAAGTATCCTGCATGAAGCCCGTTATCCTACGGTGGGCAAAACAACGGGGACGGCGGCGCGCTTGATCATCCCGGCTTTGGGTAGAGAAGAATCTATCGAACGTAAACCGGAAGGCGCCAACATCAAAGAGCAAATGAACACGATCCGCATGGCTGTAAGAAATAAAGCTAAAGCATTGGTCTGCGAATGTATGGCCGTTAGGCCGGAGTATCAAGATGTATACCAGAATCAGATGTTTATGGCCAACGTCACGGTAATCGTCAATGTGCTGGAGGATCACCTGGATGTCATGGGTCCAACTCTCGGCGAGATTGCGCTGGCCTTTTCCCGCACTATTCCCTACCATGGATACTTGATTGTGACCCAAAGCCCTTATACCGAGTTTTTTGCCCAGGTGGCCCAAGAACGGGATACAAAAATTTTTGTGGCTGACAACAGCAAAATCCCGGCCGGCTATCTGGAGCGTTTTGAGTATGTTCTTTTCCCGGACAATGTTGCTTTAGGCCTGGCTTTTGCCGAAGCGCTGTATATCAACAGGGAAATCGCGCTGCGGGGTATGCTTAAGGCGGCGCCTGATCCGGGGGCCTTGCGCATTTCCCGGCTGGATGAAAACAATTGGCGCGGCGCCGTGTTTGTCAACGCTTTTGCGGCCAACGAACCGGAATCATCATTAAAAATCTGGGAAAAGATTCAAGAGATGGATGATCTGCCGCTGGCCAACCCGATCGTTATTTTTAACGGCCGGCCGGATCGGGTTGACCGTACTTACCAGTTTGTAAAAGATTTTTTCCCTCATTTGCATGACGTAACCTTGATTGGAATGGGACAGTCCATCCGGCCCATTCGGCAAGCGATGAACAAAGGGCGCTTCCCGGGGGTATTGGAATATCTGCATCTGGAAAACACAGCTCCGCAAGAAATAGCCGCTACCCTGCACAAAATAGCGGCAAACCGTCTATTGCTGGGGGTTGGTAATATTCACGGCGATGCCGAGCTGTTGATTGAATATTTGTATGAACAGACGCAGGAAGAAACCGCAACTAATCAGTTCATTAGGGAGCAAGGTAATAATGCGGCGCCGATCGGGGCCTAGGCAATGCTATTTTTCAATTGTTGTCGTAATAAGAAGCAATAGTAATTGAGGAGTGACTGATAACAATATGTATATCAGTGATTTTTATATCGCTTTAGTGATTGGTTTGGTATTGAGCCTGCTAGTGGCGGAGATTTTCGGTGTGATTCCTGGCGGCATGGTCGTCCCCGGTTATTTAGCGATGATCTGCGATACGCCGGCAACTTTGGTTTTAACATTACTCATTTCTTTTGTCGCTTTTGGCATTATCAAATATGTAATGCCAAAATTTGTCGTGCTTTATGGCCGCAAACGTTTTGTCGCGCTGATTATTCTCTCCGTCTTAATCAAACTGGCTTTTGATTTTGTCTTTCCGGTGATTCCTTTTGTTACTTTTGAAATGCGCGGCATCGGGGTTATTGTTCCGGCGCTGATTGCAAACTGCTTTTTCCGCCAAGGGATCAAGTTTACACTGGCTTCTGTGCTCGCAACTACTTTTGGCACCTTTGGGGCTCTTTACCTGGTTTTATCTTTTGCTTAGAGGAGTGCCGGCAATGTTTTTTTTGCAACAACGCTTACTAAAAAAACTACGCGCTGTTTGGAGCCGGTGGAGAGAGGACCTTCTTAATTTCAAGGGGCAGGGGGAGTTTGATACTTTTTTACCGGAAGAAATTATGCTGGAATCATTTAAAGGCAAAGCCCGGATTCAACGGTATGTTGCTCATCGCTCTCCTTTGCGTGGCAGCTATTGCTTGCTGATTATTTTATTGCTCTTCGGTGTTTTGGTTGGTTTCTCCTACTGGCCCGTTAATCGCCAGCCCCAAAATACTTCCCTGGACTCACTGCTGATGCACAGCCCTTCCGCCAAAGAGACTGTTTTTACCGCTGCCTTTGTGGGGGACATCATGATGGGGCGCAGTGTGGAAAGTGCCGCCAAGTTTAAAGGCTATGACGCTTATTTTAAGTATACCAAAGACTTTTTTACCGGTTGCGATTTGGTGCTGGGCAATCTTGAAGACCCGATTATCAGTGAAAATGATCAATATGTTGTGGCTGAAAAAGATATCCTTTTAAGCGCCAGCAAAGCCAGCCTTTTCGCCCTTAAAGATGCCGGATTTAACATGCTTGACCTGGCTAATAACCACATGATGGATTATGGCGACAAAGGCCTGTTTTATACCTTGGACGCTTTAGAACAAACGGGCATTAGCCATTTTGGCGCCGGTCATGATCTCCGGGAAGCTATGGGTTATCAATTGCTGAAGCGCAAAGGAGTTAAAGTAGCCATAGTTGGCGCTAACGATGCGCTTGTGCCCAACGGTTTTGCCGCCTATGGCAATATTCCCGGAGTTTTGTCGATCCGCAGCCAACAAGAGGCCTCTTATTTAATCAAGGCCGTATCCAATGCCGCGGCTGCGGGCGATGTCGTCATTGTCTTTATGCACTGGGGTAATGAGTATACGGCAAATCTTGACAGTGAACAGCGTGATATTGGCAGGAGTTTGATTGACGCCGGCGCCGATGTTGTCATCGGCAGCCATGCCCATGTGCTGCAGCCGGTTGAACTTTATCACAACGGCGTTATTTTTTACGGTTTAGGGAACTTTGTTATGGATCAGGGCTGGAGCGACACGAAAGATTCCTGTCTGGTCCGATACTGTTTGGATGCGGCGGGGCAAGGCGTCTTTGAGGTGATTCCCCTGCGCATTGCAAATGCAACCCCTGCTGAAACAGATAATCCCTTTTTCACCAAGCGCATCATGCATACTTTGACAAAAAATCTGGCGCCGGAAAATTATAAGCTGGAAAATAACAGGCTATATATATATCCGTCTAAATTACAGCTTGGCGGAAACGCCAAATGATCACGGGAGTGAATAAGTTTTGAAAAAACCTTTATTGGTTTTTCTTTTGGTGTTTATTTTAATTGTGATTGCAGTAAACAATTCATCTCTTAGAAGCAGTGTTATAACTACTTCGGAAAACGGCAACAAGGCATTACCTGATGGCCAAAACAGTACAAGCAACTCTGCCGAGCTGACGCCGCCGGACATTGGCAATGATCCGGCAAACTTGGTTGGCACACGCCGCGGCCAATTTGCCCAGCGTAACGGATATGTATATCGTGCTGATACCGGGATTACAAGGGAAAATTTAAATGGCGGCGGCCAAAAAATATTAGCAACAAAAGGTGTCTCAAGCGGTGGAGCTTATCTTAATGTTATTGGTGACACGATTTATTATCTGGCCGATGATGGGATAATGTCCATGCACACGGATGGGACAAACAGAAAACGGATTGTTACAACAACTGCCGGTCCTGACGGTACTAGGATTACCAATTTGTTTGTTGTTAAAAATAGACTGTATTATACTTTATACCGATCAGAAAACTCTGCCATGGGAAATTTTTATATTTACAAAGCTGAATTAGATGGCACAGATGCAAGGCGCATAGCTGAAAACAGTGCAATTATCTTAATTGCCGGGCATTGGATTTATTACCAAAAAGATCAGGATAAAGAAAAATTTTATCAGATGGAAACAGACGGAGCAGATAAAACAAAAATTGCTGGCCTCAATAATTTTGGCGGCAATGCTGATGTTCTGAATATAACCGCTGACGAATGGATATATTACTGTGATTTGGCTAATGGTGAGTGCAATATTCATAAGATCAAAACCAATGGAACAAAAGATACGGATTTAAAAATTCAAAGTCACAGCGTAATTGTCTATAATAATTATATATATTTTCTTGCTGCCGGCGGTAATTTAACTTCAGGCAGCTTATACCGGGCCAATTGGGACGGAAGTAAAATAACAAAGGTTTCGGATCCGGCAGGCAGTGACGGTTTTATTGCGGGAATTACAACGAAGGGATTGTATCTAAATAAGCTAAACCACAGCGGTAGTTGTGAATTCATCTCCTTTGATCATAATCGTTAGGGCAACAGCATTTACTGTTCTTCAAGAAAAAGTAAATGCTGTTGCCCTAACGTTTTTTATTTGCATTAATTTAAAGAGTTGTAAATCCTTAACAGCGTGGCGATACTTTGCTCCCGGGTATAAAGGCCCCGGGGCGCAAACTGATTATTGCCTACCCCGTTCATGATCCCTTGGGCTTGCACATTGCCGACGGCGGATATAGCCCATGGGGAAATCCTGTTCTTATCGGCAAAGGAGGGGGCGGTGTTTGTTGGCGGACTGTCCAGTGCCTGCAGCAAATTGGTTAAGATTACTGCCGCTTGCTCCCGGGTAATTTGCTCATGGGGAGCAAATTTGTTGTTGCCCATACCGGAAACAATATTCAGTCCCGCCATTTTGGCGACATTAATGTCATTAGTGTCAGCAAATTGTTTTCTGGCCGTGATGGTGGAACCGGTAGTCTTTTCATATACTTGCACGGCAATGGCGCAGAACTCCAGCCGGGTAGCCGGTTTGGTATAGTTATTTTGCAGCGAGTCCGGAACCAGGCCAAGCTGGATCGCTTGAACGACGGCTGATTTGGCCCAATCAGACGGTGGATTTAATAAGGCGTTTGTCTCGGGGTTGGAACTGGTTGTCGGATTCGAATTAGTGGTTGGATTTGTATTAGTTAGCGTATATCTAAAAGTAGCCACCGGGCTGTCGGACAGGCCCGATTTGCCGGCGATGGCTCTGATGGTGGTGGCTGCGTTGATTGGGATGGGTGCGCTGTAAAGAGTGCTGTTGGCAGTAGGGGTGGCGCCGTTTAAGGTGTACCTGATTTTGGCGCCGGTTGTTGCGCAGGTCAGGTAAACCACGCTCCCATTGGTTACGACAGCGCCGTCCGGAGGATTGGCTATTCCCGCCGCTGTCTGAACAACCGGGGTGGTTAACCGATAGGTGAAAGTAGCCACCGGGCTGTCAGACAGGCCGGACTTAAT
>WQUS01000373.1 GCA_009781965.1 Bacillota bacterium
AATACCTGGGGTCCGGCGAAGGCGCTAACCAGGGAATGGACTTCGTGGACTGGACGTTGGTGGCCTTGATCATTATCAGCACCATCCAGGTGATTCTGGATACCTTCGAAACCATGCCGGAGCTTTACTTTGAAATCTCGGCTGTGGCAGAAATAGCGATAACCATCATTTTTTCTGGGGAGTATGTGGTCCGCGTTTGGATATCCGATATTGACTATCCAAAATATGGGACACTTAAGGCTCGGTTGCGCTTCATGATTACCCCCAGCGCCCTGATTGATTTGATTGCTATCCTGCCGTTTTACCTCAGTTTGTTTCTGCCGCTGGGCGGTTCGATTTTCCGTATCGTGCGGGTGCTGCGGTTATCCCGGTTACTTAAAGTTGGCCACTATTCCACAGCGCTGTCCGCAGTTGGCAAGGTATTAAAACGAAAAGCCAGTCAACTGGTGGCCTCGCTGGCAGTGATCGGCCTGTTTTTATTGGTGGCGTCCGCCCTGATGTATGTGGTGGAAAACGACGCTCAACCGGAGGCTTTTCCTAACGCCCTGTCCGGTTTATGGTGGGCGATCATCACAATTACTACTGTTGGCTACGGCGATGTTTATCCCATCACATTTATCGGCCGTTTGCTGGGCGCCTGTGTAGCCCTCTTGGGAGTGGGCCTGGTGGCGGTGCCCACGGGTATTATTACGTCAGGGTTTACCGAAATAGCCCTGGAATCCGATCGCTATAAACAGGATTGCGATAAGTAACCTGGAATCTTCCCTGTTATCTGCTGTGCTAATAACAATTACGGGAGTACTGACTTATTGTAATTGCGGGATAATAATGTTCCCAGAGATGTATCCGCCGGACAAGGACATAGGCCATGGCTCCAGAACAAACCGAAAATTCTGCCAAACCGGCGGAGAAAAATCAGCAAAGTGCTCCGAGATCACGGAGCGACCAGCTGGGTGTTGCTCTGGGGCTGCTCCTGGCTTTTGGGATTCTGATTGGGCTGTATTCCCTGGTGCTCACCGCGCCGCCCAGCTCGTTGACCGGAGCTACCGCTCCCCTTGGTTGTTGCACTTTAACGGACCTGCCAGCAACTAATAACACTGCTGGGGATGACGCCGCTGGCGGAGATACAGCTGGGACCGTGGAGGACACCGCTACTGGTGATAGCCATGCTACTGGAGATAGCTCCGTAACCGATAATACTACCCAGCCCGGTGATCCGGGGACGCCTGATCCAGGTGCTATCGTAAATCACTAAGTTTACTGTTTTACTAATTTGCGCAGCGGCGATGCTGTCAGGCTTGCTTCAGAAAACCATCAACTGCTTGACGCAACGCTTCAGATCGAGTGCCGCCACAAGATTCAGCGATTTTATCCAACGCCATGATCTTGGAAATGGGAAGTTTAAAGGTCACCGTTTTGGAGTCTTCGGGAGCTATGCGGGGCCGACCCCTGATGATTTCGCCGGTAGGCTTACCGGGCCATTCCCCGCTTTCATAGGACTTAGCCAGATTTTCAAACATATCATCGGTGAATATAACACCGTTCTTTGTTTTAACTGTCATCATTACCTCCTACATTAAGCCAAGCTCAATAAGAGCTTTTGGCGTGGCTGGCATGGCATGAAAAACAAACCAAGCATCATTCCCGGTTTGAACAGCAACCATTTCTAATATCCTGGCGGTCAAATCAAAACCTACAGCAATATAGTTGTCATCGAAAGCATCTGTACGCCTAGTTCGACAAATAAAGTTCTCCCAAGCATAAACAACATCGCTGTCATTGATTTCTGGATGGCGATTATGGACTCTTGGATGAACAATAACGTTGGCCATCAGGCTCCCTATATTTGTATTAATAATATTTTAATACAAAAGTCATATTTTGCCTAGTTTAAAGCTTGCCACGCGCCAGAAGTCGCTAACTGCACTATCTCTCGGAAGAGTGGGCTGAGGCTCCGTATCTCAATCACTTTAGGACTTATAAGAGGACGATGACCCAACCCCTTTACTTTCACTGCCAATAACTCTTCTATTGTGTTGCAGTGTTATTGGAAGCATTGTTATTATCTTATTCACGTGCATTGAATAGTGGAAAGGCTTAATATTATTGATGGCTTGATTTCAAACCAGATGAATTATTTCTTATTTTGTACAAAGCGTCTAACCTGCTAATGAATGTCGGATAAATTGGAGCCAGTATGCCAGTATATAAAGATAAAGCTTTGGAGCGAATCAGAGAAAAATTGCGTCCGACAGCTTCAGTTATTAATAAGGCATTGAAATCAAATACGAAGGAAGCCGATACCCGGACTATTGTCTTGGATATACTTACCGAAATGTTAGGTTGGGACAAGTTTGAAAACATAACTGCCGAATATGCAATAAAAGGTGGATATGCTGATTATGCAATTGTAAAAACGGATGAAAAAGGACGACGAGTTATCTATGCGATTGTTGAAATAAAGCAAATTGGCATGAAGCTAAATGAGGGTCACATCAGACAGGCGAAGAATTATGCTGTTAATGAAGGCGTGAAATGGGTAATTGTTACAAATGCAAATGATTGGATGGTTTTTCGCATAGAGTTTAATAAACGAAAACAGCAGCCAACTCCAGAAGCCTATCCTGTATTTTCAGTAACAATTAATGATACAGATATACGGCCTGGTGAACGTGCCGAAGAGATTTATTTGCTTTCGGAAGAGGCGTCCAGAAAGAATGAGCTTGAAGAATGGTATCAAAAATGGCTTGCAATATCACCGGATAATTTGGTTAAGAAGATCTTGAGCGGCGAGGTTTTAGATCGCATTCGACTAGCAATAAAACACGAAATCAATGTGAACTTTTCGAATGAAGAAATCGCTACGCAAATCATCGAGAATGTCATCCGGGAAGATACAAAACCACAAAATAGTGCCTATTATCTAAAGAAGCTGGCCAAATAGCGAACAAACGGGTCTGGGCTGGATGCCCCTCGGAATACCCTAATTTTGAGATCAAAGCCAGGAGCGGGACGACATCCCCACTCCCTGTTCACTCGCCTGTTCACTCGCCCGTTCACTCTTCACTCGCTCACACACGTTTAAGAGCTCTCGCTGGCCGGGATCATA
>WQUS01000374.1 GCA_009781965.1 Bacillota bacterium
AACGGGGGCTAGCAGCGTGTCAATAAAAGTGGGGATCCCGAGGGCTCTGCTTTACTACTATTATCATCCCCAGTGGGTCACATTTTTACGCCGGCTGGGGCTGGAAACCGTGCTCTCGAGGGAGACCAGCCGCGGTCTACTGGAGCAGGGGCTTAAATCGACAGTGGATGAAGCCTGCCTGCCGGTTAAACTGGCGGTGGCCCATGTGCTGGATCTGCGCGGGCGGGTCGACTATATCTGGCTGCCGCGCATAGTGAGCACCGCCCGCAAAGAATACATCTGCCCCAAGTTTCTCGGCCTGCCCGATATGGTGCGCCATAGCGTTGATAACCTGCCGCCCGTTATAGACACCACCCTTAACCTGTACCGTCAAGGCAGCAGTCCGGCTGATTTTTATTTCCAGGCGGGCCGGTACTTTACCCGCAATCCGGTCAAAATAATCATGGCTTATCAAGCTTCCGTAAAGGCCTTGGAGGAACACCGAACGGCAACGCAGCAGGAAGCGCCGCCGGCCGGGGCGGACACCTTAAGCGATGACAGCGCCGGCAGCAACATTACCGTCGCCGTCATCGGCCATCCTTACGTACTCTATGATCATTACATCAGCATGAATATGATTAAACGGCTGCAAAAAAACGGCGTTCGGGTACTGACAGCTGATTGTTTGCCGGAAGAGCTGGTCCGGGAGGAAGCTTTCCGGCTGCCTAAGAAACTCTTCTGGACCATCAACCAGCGCATGGTGGGAGCGGCCTATCATTTCTTCCACCGGGCAGATGTGCACGGCTTAATCCACGTGGCCTCCTTCGGCTGCGGTCCCGATTCCTTCACCGGGGAACTGATTGCCAGATGCGCCCGGGACGGCTCCGCCAAACCACTGTTAAATCTAACCATCGACGAACATACCGGGGAAGCCGGCCTGATCACCCGGCTGGAAGCTTTTTTGGATATGGTGCGCTGGCGTCGCAGCCTGGCTGATGCGGCGGCGACCCTGTAAATAAATTTTTAAATTACTGTCTGATCGGAGGAGCTGCTTTTGCGCGTCACTTACCCGCACATGGGCCACACCTGGATCTGTGTGAAGAGCTTGCTGGAATACCTGGGCGTGGAAGTAGTCATTCCGCCGCCGACCAGTAAAAAGACAATGCAGTTAGGCGTCATGCACGGGCCGGAATTTGCCTGTATGCCTTTGAAACTGAACCTGGGCAATTTAATGGAAGCGGCTGAATTAGGCGCGGACACTGTGGTCATGGCCGGCGGGTGCGGCCCCTGCCGATTCGGCTATTACGCTCAGGTGGAACACGCTATTTTAAACGACCTTGGTTACCGCTACCAATTGATCGTGCTGGAACCGCCGGAAAAACACATCGGCGAACTAATCGGCAAAATACGGTACCTGACCCAAAAGCGTTCCTGGCTTAAAGTGATGCAAGGGATTCGCCTGGGCTACCTGAAAGCAAGGGCGGTGGACCAAGCGGAACAACGGGCCTATTACTCCCGGCCCCGGGAACTCAAACCCGGCGCCACCGAGCGGGCCCTGAACCGGGCCCTGGAGCAGATTATCGCCGCCCGGACTCCCGAGGCTATGCCCGCCGCCCTAACAACGGCGCTGGAGATAATGGACAGCGTGCCGGTAGACCGGCAGCGGCCGGTAGTGCGGATTGGCCTGGTGGGTGAAATTTTTACCCTCCTGGAGCCCTTTGCCAATCTGGAGATTGAGCGCCGGCTCGGCAGTATGGGCGTAGAAGTGGATCGCTCCATTCACTTGAGCGAATGGGTCAACGATCACTTATTCAGGGGCCTGATCAAAAGCGCCCGCAGCAGTAAACCGGCCCAGGAAAAGGGCTTGGCCTATCTGGGTCACATGGTGGGGGGACACGGCTTGGAAACAATCGGCAGCACCATTTTGTACGCCGAACAGGGCTTTGACGGCGTAATCCAGCTGCTGCCCTTCACCTGTATGCCGGAAATAGTAGCCCAAAGCATTTTGCCCCAGATCAGCGCTGATCTGGGCATCCCGGTCATGACCCTCATTGTTGATGAACAATCAGGGGAAGCGGGGATGATGACCAGACTGGAGGCGTTTGTGGATTTGCTGAAGCGAAAAGGGGAGGTAACGGCCTGAATGTATGTCTATCTGGGCATTGATGTGGGCTCAGTGAGCACCAACCTGGTGGCCGCCGGCGAAGACGGCGCCGTCAAACACAGTATTTATCTGCGCACCAACGGCAGACCCATTAAAACAGTACAAAAAGGGCTTAAACTGATGCAAAAATCACTGCCGCCCGGCAGCAAAGTGGCCGGAGTAGGCGCCACCGGCAGCGGGAGACAGCTGGCCGGGGTAATAACCGGCGCCGATGTGATCAAAAACGAGATTACCACGCACGCCATTGCCGCTTCCCATGTGGCGCCGGGCGTACAAACCATTTTGGAAATCGGCGGGCAGGACTCCAAGATCATTATCCTCCGCCACGGCGTGGTCTCGGATTTTGCCATGAACACCGTCTGCGCCGCCGGCACCGGTTCTTTTTTAGATCAACAAGCCGCCCGGTTAACGCTGCCAATCGAGGAATTCGGACCGCTGGCGCTGCAGTCCAAAGTGCCGGTGCAAATAGCCGGCCGCTGCGCCGTGTTTGCCGAAAGCGATATGATCCACAAACAGCAAATGGGCTATAATATCCCCGATATTCTGGCCGGACTCTGCGCGGCGCTGGTCCGTAATTACCTGAATAACGTCGGTAAAGGCAAGGAAATACTGGCGCCGGTAGTTTTCCAAGGCGGAGTGGCGGCAAACGCGGGCATGAAATGGGCCTTTGAAAAAGCCCTCGGCTTGGAAGTGATTATCCCGCCTTATTTTAATGTGATGGGCGCTCTTGGCGCGGCCATGCTGGCCAGGGAAAGCACTAACCGCAAGCAGACAAATTTTAGAGGCTTTCAGATTGCCGAAGGCGATTATTACAGCGGCGGGTTTGCCTGTGACGGCTGTTCCAACGTCTGTGAAGTGGTGGAGATCAAAGAAGGCGCTCAGGTCATCGCCCGCTGGGGCGATCGCTGCGGACGCTGGAGCAATGCGCCGGAACAGGAAGAAAAAATCAGTTAGCCACGCTGGTTTTTAAAGGGCGGATAGTGCTTTGGGGTGATTATTTTTTTATACTCTAAAAAAATATATTTGTCATATATCTGGCCAGGACTGAGGCTCAAAGCACGAAAAATCGCGCGCTAATAGAACTGAATGAGCGCGCTTTTTTTGTGTGAATTGCTCAGTAAGCTTTGAATGCTCTGGATTTCCTTAATAACTGCAATATTTTGTCAGAAGAAAATTAACCGTGTTGTAATGTCGAATATTGTTGAAATAATGGTAGAATAGGTTAAATAATTAACTATTGACAAATTTAGGGGGGGGGCGTGTTATAATTGTAACAAGATTTTCCATGAAATAGACATTAACTACAGAGCAACTGCATATGAGCTGATGTGTCACTAAGTTGACGGAAATGTTTAAAATATCGCTGACAAGTGTATGTTAATTAATTGAATAGACAATAAAAATGATTGCATTTTGAGTAACCGATAGAAATGTTGCTACGGTTTGTTGTTTCTCTGAAGAAAAACAAGTATTGTGTTTTAAAATGATTTGGTGATCAAGCTTCCAGCGTTTTATAGGAAACACATGTCAAGAAAGGGGAGTGTTTGTTATGAAGATTTAAAAACAATACTCATTTTTACGAAGGTGAGCATAATATGGGATCGTTAATCATTTTATAAACGAAAGAGGCTACATTCAAAATTTAGGAGGGGTAAAATTGAAAAAAAGATTGTTAGTGTTTGTAGTAATGTTGACGTTGCTTTTTAGCATGTCATCGGCTTCTTTTGCCAATGAAAACATTACTGCAACAACCATGGATCAAAGCCAAGCGCAAGGGTTGACCAGTAATAATCAATCGACAACGCCTTCCGACGAAATTAGCGTAGATCCAACTCAAGTACAGGCATTAGTAAGTGATGGTCTTTCTGTTGATAATGCGCAATACATTTTGAAACTAGATAAAAAGCTAAAAAACGTTAAAAATAAAATTATAATTGATGACCAGACTCCCACTCTGTCTGATAGCGATGTAACAAAAGACGTAAAAGGATTTCAGAAAAAAGTTCTTGCCCTTGACCCTGCGGCGTTAAAAAAAGGTTTGGAAGCCAAAGCCATTAAAAATGGATCGAAAGATCTCGAAAAAATGATGAAAAAAAATCCTGAGCAGGATAAGTATCGTGTAGACTATTCCGATGGAAGCTGGGTTGAGGTGGATTTGACATTGGAAAGAATATCTTTGCCTGATAGTTTAGGAGTGGTATTAAACGGATATACCGAAAAAGAGATTCAATCAACCGCTGTAGGGGATGGTACATGGGTTAAAACATATGAAATGAAGCAGCTTACCGCCACTTCCTATGCAAAACAGTTTGTAACGCTGACATGGAAGGTAACCGGCACAAAACCTACTCCAAATGGCACGGCTACAGCAACCGCAGTTTCTATTAACGGCGGAGGTGCTTCTTATGGAACGATTCAGTACATTGGTGGTTCCACCGTATATACAGGCAGCACCACAGCCACTGCGAAATGGAATAGCTCCGCGACAATGTTTTCGACAGCAACTAATCCGGTACAAGCCCAGTGTTCCTGTGTTTTTAGCACAATTGGTGCAATTGGACTAGGCGGAGTTTTTTCAATTACCGTAAACGGGACATGGACTCAATACTCTATCATTCGGGTGTGGGGTACTGGATTGCTTAGAACTTATGCTGCTTATTATTATTAAAATTAAAATATTAGGCAGAGTATATCCTTTTGGGGATATACTCTGCCTTTTCGAGGTTAAAAATGGTAATCCAGAAAATAATACTTGCGCTTTTGCTATCAATGCAGATAAAATACGGTTATGTAGCAAATGTTGACCCTATTGGCATTGGAAGTTATCGCATAGAAAAAACAGCGCCGATAAAAGATGGAGATATAAAGATAGCAATTATTGATACCGGGGTGAATTCATCAAACAATCTGTTCCGTGGGATTAACATTACAAGTTTTGATGTTTCAGAAAAATCTATAAAACCAAACTATGCTCATGGCACAATGGTAGCTGGAATACTTGTAGAAATGATCCGGTTAACCGCGCCAGATATTTTACCCAATGTAGAATTCATTTCTATTCGAATGGGTAATGAAAACTCATTAGATGAAAGTGACCTGATACGAGCAATAAAAAAAGCAATTACATTGGATGTAGATGTGATTAATATCAGCGCTTGTATTTATAATCCTTCCGTCCAACTCAAAGAGGCTGTTGACAAAGCTTTGGCGGAAAAAATAATAATTGTCGCTTCTGTTGGAAATGACTGCTATATGGGGTATTCGTATCCAGCCTGCTATGATGATGTCATTGCGGTCACAGCAGTAAATCAAGATGGCAGTATCTTTGATATGGCTAATAAGAATGACCGTATCAGCGTATGCGCTCCCGGAGTGAATATCTCAACCGCCGACCCAGATAATATGGTTAATTACGTAAAGTTTACAGGCACATCCGCCGCTGCTCCTTTTGTCACGGCTTTAGTAAGTATTATACGATATGAAGATAAAAAGATAACATCCAAAGAGATGAAAACAATCCTTGAAGATACAGCCACCGATTTAGGTAAACCAGGAAAAGATAATACATACGGTTACGGGCTAATTGATTACAAAAGAGCATTAGAGGAGGCTGTTCAGCAAAATGAATTATCCGATCACTAAACTACCATTATTAATCATTATACTCATATCTTTATTAATGACAGGTTGCAGTGTAACTAAAAAAATACCTGTACCTGATTCAATAATTGATATTCATCATAATTACGAGATTGACCAAAATAAAAAACTGTGTACTGTTAAAGTTGAAGTAAAAAATACAACTAAATACGATCTTAAAAAAGTTAATATCCATTTAAGCTCTGAATCAATTCATTTGATTAAAAGTTATGAAGTTCCAATGATCGGTCCTGGAAAAGATAAAAATATTTCTTTTATCATTAATGATAATCTTTATCCTAAAGATTTACGCATATATGTTACAGGATATTATTATGTCATTTCAAAAGACACTCATTTCATTTATGATTATCCTCTTGCGCCAAAGCTAAATCTATAGGATGGTGTATCTTTTCCCTTTGATGTAAAGTCTACGTAAAGTAGAGCTGCATGATGACCGGCAGCTCTACTTCACGATCAATCACATTCAAGCCTAATGACTGGCTGTCAGCGCTTAAACGATCACATTGCTGCAAACGTTTCATGACTTGAACCAATTGCGTAATTCACAGCCCATACATGGCGATGGTTTAAGAAGCATAAAAAAACCGTTACTCAAAACAAAAAATCCAAGAAAGCTCTTAAATGCTGCTAAAATATGAAGGTTTCACCTATTTGCTTGTAGAATTGTTCTTTGTACCCCTACAAAACAATCAAGGCAGGTGAAATCCTTAAATGTATATTCTTGACGGATTACTTTTTCCTTAGTGATATTATCGCTGGTATCGATTGGGCTATCAAAAACAAAATGCAAGTTATCAATATGAGCTTAGGCGGTTCAGAGGATAGTATCATTCTTCAACAAGCTCTGCAAAAAGCAGTCAGTGCTGGCATAACTATTGTGGCCGCGGCAGGTAATAACGGAGATGGTGGCGACGGCGTTGACACCATGAACTACCCGGCTAAATATCCGGAAGTTATTTCCGTAGGCGCCATTGACGGCAGCGAACAGGTAGCTGCCTATTCAAGCCGCGGTAGCGAACTTGACGTTGTCGCGCCAGGATCGTATATCCTAAGCACATTCAACAATGGCGGCTACATCATTAATGATGGCACCTCTATGGCGACTGCTCATGTTACCGGCGAAATTGCGGATATCTTAAGTTATAATCCTCAATTAAATCCGATACAAATAAAGGCGATTGTAATGCAAACGGCTACTCCCTTAGGGCCGCAAACCAGTTATGGTTCTGGTCTGATCAATGTTGCCAGAGCAATTGCCAATGCAAATCAATAAATTGTTTTTGGTTACAAAAGGTTCGCTGCAGAAAGGACGGTTTTTTTATGCGGTTTAAAATCGCACCGGTAATTATTGTTCTGCTTTTGCTATTCATTTTTGCTATAGCGGCACAGTCAACCAGGCAAGTCTTTGTTGATGGTAAGACCATAACTTTTGCTACGCCAAAAGAGGCGAAAGACGATGCAATGAGGATAAATTTCAGAGTTCTAAATCAACTGCGTCAAACACCGGATTTACAGGACAAGAACCTTATGTTTTCGCCCTTCAGCCTGCAAATGGCCTTTATGATGCTGGCCAACGGCGCGGAAGGCGAGACGAGGCAGGAAATTCTTAAAACCTTTGGCGTAAATGATTTGCAAAAATATGACGACACCGCGCAAGCGGCCTTGCAGGCGCTCAATGTTAACCAGGACATGACCTTTAATATTGCCAATTCCATTTGGATAAACAGGGATTATTATCCAGGCGCTAATGTCGACTTTACCACCCAATTCAAAAGTGATATGCAAAACTATTTCAGCGCTAACGCGGCGGGAGTAAACAATGCCACCGGCGCTAAAACCATTAATGACTGGATCAGTGGCAAAACAAATAATAAAATCAATAGTGTTCTAACAGACCAGGATATGCCATCTATATTGCTGTGTTTGGTAAACACTATTTATTTTAAAGCCGATTGGCAGGCTCAATTTAAAAACGGGACTACCAAAGCACCTTTTACAGAGCAAAACGGCCAAGTCAAGCAAACAGATTTTATGCACCAGACAGACTATTTCAATTATTACGAGGACACAACCATGCAAATGCTGGAAATGAGCTACCAAGGCGCGGATATTAGTCTGTATGTATTACTACCCAAAGAAGTTAGCGCAGGGTTGGCCGGTATTGATTCCAGTATGGTGGAAAAGGCGATTGCCAATAAAAGCCAGCTGTATGTGGACGTGATTATGCCCAAATTTAAAACTGAAACGGCGATGAATTTGAAAGGTACCATGCAAGCGTTGGGCATTACAAGGGCTTTTAGTAAAAGTTGTCCTGATTTGACCAACAAACTGGTTACCGGGCTTCCCAATGGCGATAGGGTCTATATCACTCGGGTAATCCAAAAATCATTTATCCAAGTGGATGAAAAAGGAACCGAAGCGGCGGCGGCAACCGTGATAACAGCAGCTGCTACTGGAAGACCGGCCCAACCGCTCCAACCACAGGCGTTCTTTAACGCCAACCGCCCGTTTATGTACCTGATCCGCAACAATACCAGCGGAGACATTTACTTTATGGGGCAGTATAGTTTTGTACAGTAACAAATCCTGCTTACAAGGCATGGCAGCAGCCATGCCTTATTCCATTACTTCAACTTTAAAGAAATTCATTGTGCAATAAAATTTCTGCCGCCTTGCACAAAATAATCACATCTTGTAAAATGAAGGCATGGTTTTTATCGACCGCTTAGCTTATGAGGAGAGTGAGAAGAAAAAGATGAGCGAAGTTAAAATTATGCTCACGGAAAAGGAAATCCCCGAAAAATGGTACAATGTCATGGCGGACATGCCCAATTTGCCCAAGCCGCCGCTAAATCCCGCTACCAAACAGCCAATTGGCCCCGAAGACCTGTCGGC
>WQUS01000375.1 GCA_009781965.1 Bacillota bacterium
AGCCATCACGTTTTGAAAGGCTGTTTCCGTTACCGGCATGTATCCTGTGGCCGCTGTGAAACGCATGTTTTGGTCGGGGGCGGTAAACCATTTCAGAAACATGCCGGCCGCGTATTCTTTGACCGGCGACGATTTGATGACGCAAATGCCGCCACCCCGTTGAATAACCACTTTATTGCCGCCTTTAAACACCGGGTAAGGCAATACGTCGAAGGTGACGTCCTCTTTTGTATTATCGGGGTAGGTGACCGAGTCGGGGCAGAAAGACGCTCCCGCCGATGTGGAAGTGTAGCATACCACTTCGCCGGTGATGGCCAGATAATTGCCGTAATCGTTGAAGATGGCCGTATTACCTTTGACGGCCGGGATAAAGTAGCTGTCCCAGATACGCTGGAAAATCGGGTCAGCCAGATTAAGCTTTTGCTGCTTAACGATATCCCCTCCCAATTGTTGAAAGCCGGTCATGGAATAATTAAACAGGTTATCCGGATAATAAAACAGCTTGCCGTCGTTTGGGATAGCGGGTGTTTGGGCATCGGTCCATTGGTAATATTGATCCGCCGCATTTTCGATGCCTTCAAAAGTAGCCAGCTGGTCGATGCTTACCCCTGTTGCGGCGGCAAAGCGGTCAAACATCGTCCGGTTGACATAGAGAACCTCGGTGGATTTGGCGATGGGCAGGAGGTACAGGGCTTGGCCGTTCAAACGTCCTTCATCTAAAAACTGCGGTACAAAAGCGGCCAGTTCCTGGGGGCTGAATTGGGTATCCAAATCGGCCAGAACACCATTTTCGGCCAGGGTGATCGCCACATTGGGGTACACCACAGCCATGTCGGGCAAGGCTGGCGCTCCGGGATCTTTATTGGCCGCCGCTACTAAATTTTCGTTGATCACCGGGGCGTTGGCGATGGCTGTGACTTTGATGGTAATCCCGTTTTTGGCGCCCACGGTGCGGTTGAATTCATTGACCAGCGCGTCGAAGCTGTCCCGCATGCCTTCTACATAAGTATGCCATATGGTTAACGTAACCGGGTTTTGAGGGGTTGGTCTGTTTTGCTCACTGCAG
Organism: Bacillota bacterium; assembly: GCA_009781965.1. Lineage (GTDB taxonomy): Bacteria > Bacillota > Desulfotomaculia > Desulfotomaculales > Desulfallaceae > BRH-c8a. The sequence continues at coordinate 1,067 of WQUS01000375.1, forward strand.
CCAGCCAATGTGAACAGCAATAACGTGGCCAACGTTACCGCACATATTTTGCTGATGGAGCTCTTCATTCCTTACTCGTCACCCGTTTCGCTTTACTGTGGCGCCCAAGGGCATTTTGCTTATTTCGACAAAAATACTCAGTTATTTAGTTATTTTATCAAAATAACTTCACATTGGCAAAAAATTTTTTTTAACAACTTCACATCAGGGTGATTTACATTTTATGCTGATGCTTTATCATGAAGACATAATTACGCGAAAGGGGTTTTATTTCCACGGGAGGAATCTTACATGACGCCGATAGAGTACAGAAACAGTTTGAAATAAATTCGACCCCAATTCCGCGACCAAAGGAGGTGAACCCCGATAAATAACGAAAATCGCATACCCGACTATGACTTTTCCCAACTGACCGGATCCTTCAAAGATTTAATCGGCAACCCGGAGCAGATGTTTCAACTATTGGAAATATTCCCTATGCCCATGGAAGTGTTTAGCCCGGACGGCACAGCGATATTTCTCAATAAAGCCGCACTCAATCACAACGGTATTAAGGACGCCAGTTTGCTTATTGGAAAATACAACATCCTGCACGACCCGGCGTGTGACGCGATATTCGGGCATGAGGTTTTCGAGAGGGCGTTTCGCGGCGAGGTTATCGCGTGGCCGGAAGCATACGTGCCTATCCAGAGCCTTGTTGACCGCGGTGTTATAGATGAAAAGCCGCATGAAGCTGCGATTATGGACATTTATCTCCTGCCTTTGTGGGACGGCGAACGGCTTGCTTATGTTATCTGCGTATTTAATCTGAAACAAGTGTATCAGGGCTTTCCCGAAATCGCGAGGGCGAAAGAGTACATAGACAACCACTGGGTGGAGAAGTTTGACGCTCATGCCGTGGCCGGGGCGGTTAATCTCAGCGACAGCAGTTTATATCACCTGTTCAAACAGCAGACCGGCATAACGCCTAAAGAATACTACAACAAGGCAAAAATCGCTCATATTAAGGAAAAATTACGGGACAAAAGCCTGACCGTGGACGAAGCGTTTTCTCGCTGCGGGTCGGACAGCCGGGGCCGGTTCGCCAAAACATTCAAGAAAATGACCGGCATGACGCCGATGGACTACAGAAATAGTTTGAAGTGACATGAAAACCGCATTATACAGTCGATTTTCGTAATCGAAAGCACCTGAATCAAATCGGGTGCTTTTTTTGTTCTTCTGAAAATTTTGCAGTAGATGTCGCAAATTTTGCAGCAGATGTCGCCACGGGCAGAATCTTTTTTGCTAAACTAATCATGCTGACAATCTTGTATAAATATGGAGGGGGTAAGGAGTGGGTATTTCGGCAAGCGAATCGAAAAAAATGTTTAACGCGCCGGATAAAATAGCCGGGCAGCCTAAAGAGAAACGCGGTATGACGCCCGAACAGTGGATAGAACCGCTGCGGAATATGTCGGAAAATAAGGAAGCCGCTATACAGGCGTTAAATATACTCCCATATCCTATCGGTGTTTTCGACTATCGCGGCATATTGGAGTTTGGCAATATAAGACTACTGGAAGCAACCGGTTACACCGCTGACGACATCTCAAAGGGACGCGCCAATCTCAACAACAGCAAATCAGCCGAGTTTACGGACGGTATCACAAAAGCTTTGCAGGGCGAAACAATAACGGTTGAGGCCATGAAAGACGCTTTGAAAGGTATAACAAAGAGGGGCGCGAACAAAAACAAGCCCGCCGGTTCGCCGGAATATAGGAGCGCGGTTCTGTTTCCGTTTCCCGTGTTTGGCGAGACAATTCTTCGGGGAGCGGTGGTGTTTTTTCCCCATGAATACCCGATAGTCTTTCCCGTTAAACGATAGGACGGCGGCAATCCGTTTTGGTGGAGCTTTCTATTGAAAAACAAATAAAGCGCCGCCTGTCGCTTAAATCAGGTCCAAAAACTATTTTATAAGGAGTGTATACAATGAGAAACAAAGCAAGAAAACTCTTGTCCCTGATTCTATCGCTGGCGATGACCGC
>WQUS01000376.1 GCA_009781965.1 Bacillota bacterium
ACGTTGTCTATGACCTGTTTTACGTCGTCATAGGAACGGAACAATATCTTGAACGGGCCGGTGGTGTGATGCATGTTGTTCGATGTAAACGGCAGCACCTGCTCAGAAGTCATGCCGCCGGTTATAGTAGCCTCGTTGAGGACATACGCGTAATCGTCAATCAACTTGATCAGTATGTCCGCATTCTTGGCGCCTTTCCTTACTACATTATAACCGTCGTTAATAAAACTGATTGGGTACATAACGGTCTGCCCATCAATGCTGGGCAGATCATGCGGTTCCAGATAGGCCTCGTTGCCGAAATTCTTGACGACATCCGTCCAGGCCCATCCGTCCCACTGCGGGCCGCCATCAAGGCCGGTTTTGCCGCTGACTATGTCGGCGACCATGTCGCTGTTTTCCAAATCCGTAAAATCCGGCCGCACCAACCCATCCTTATACCATTTCGCCCAGGCGGTCAGCTCCGATTTCATCTGGGGAATCATTTCATAACCTGACATAATGCCGCCATTGCCGTCATCAACCCACATCCTGGGGCCATAACCGTCCCTTGGGTAAGCGTGGAAACCGGCGGCCATGTAAAAAAACGGCTCCAAATATTTATCGCAAGATATGGCGTATGCGGTATTGTGCTGCTGCTTAAACGTCCGCATAAGGGCCTCGAATTGATCGACCGTTTTTATTTCCGGCTTGCCGGCTTGCTCATACCAGTCTTTACGTACCCAGACATAGTTGGGCTGGCATTCGTAGCCGTAATGCAGGCGCGGCATGCCGTACATTCTGCCGTCGCTGAAAGCGGTGTTGACCATTTCAGGGTCTTTGCTCATAATAGAGACTATGCCCGGCGAAGCCATTTTATTATACGCGTCAGTAAGATCTTCCGCCAAGCCCGCTTGAAGGATTTGCTGGAACTGGACATTGTCGCAGCGAAACATGTCCGGCAAATCTTGTGACGCGATTGCCAGGTTAAGCTTAGTCGCGTAGTCTGACGAAGTCCACAGCGTTTTTACTTCCACGTTATATGTTTGTTTCCAGCGCCTGGTCCAAAGGTTGTCCGTTATGCTCTCGCCGGGTGCGAACATAAAGGACGGCGATTCGTCGTTGGCGATGGTTACGGTAACGGTGTCCGTATAAGGCGTGTTCCAGTTTGGGTTTCCGGTAGTCGCAGCCGCGTTGTTGATAGCGACATTGGTGTCCGGAGTAGCCGCGGCGGTGGTTGCCGATACGGTTGCAACGGCAGCGGCGGTAGTGGCGGCTGACGCGGCCGTAGGGGGCGCCGCTGTTGTAGCCGCTTTGGTTTGCGCGGTAGGTTGCGCGGCGGTATTTGCCGCGTTCCCGCCGCACGCGCTGAGCGCAGCGATTGCGATCGCCGCCAGAATTGCGGCGGCAATGCTTGTGAGCAGGTTTTTCTTCATGTAAAACCTCCTTAATATAATATATATCACTAATTAGGCGATGCAGCCATTATAACAGAACTGCGGCGTTAACGCCACCATTTCTACCCCTATTTTAAACACACTTTCTGGGTATGGTTGTCATTATGTCGCTGATAGGTTGGACCGGGTTGGCCCGCGTGGTTCGGGGCAAGATGCTTTCTATCTGCGAGGAAGACTTCGTCATGGCGGCTCGGCAGGGCAACGCCAGCAATATGCACATTATCACCAAACATGCACACCATGAATGGCTTTAAATTAAGCCTTGCTCGTCTGCGAACATTTATTCTTAAACAGGTTCTTAAAGCTTGCGGATAACAAGACTGCCGAAAAAGTTTTGGCCTGTGTGAGTTCCAATGACCGGCTGAACCTACTGCTCTCTTTACTGAAGCAACCGCAAAGTGATCCTGGCTGGAATCGGCGATTTAGTTGATCCAAAGTTTTCATCGGGAAACTGGGACAGTGCGGAATAACTCATTTAGCCGTACCTCATATTATGCCGCGACATAGACACGGTATTTGAGAGTGAATAATGGCCGTCTGTAAAAGCGGTTTGATGGTTTTTTGGGGAGGGAAAATATACGGATGCAATTTAAATTACTTGTAAAAAGGAGCAGTTTATGAAAAAGTTTAGATATTCTCTAATTGGTATTGTCATAATTGCTATTGTTATATCTACATTTACAGTGTCTGCGATAGCAAAAAAAGAGTTTGCGGCAGGTATTAAACTTAGTGATGTACCTGAATACAAGCAGCAAGTTCTTTTAGATGAAGATCAATGGTTTGAAGACGGAACAAAAAAGGCTCAACCTTCAAAAAATATAGAAAAAGATCTTATCAAACCGATATCAATTCCCCCAGGCCAGAGAGGGGAAGGCGGTATACTGCCGCCTGACGCAGGTCCATTTTCTCCAGAACGGTATACTACAAACAATATGTGGATTGGCAGTATAAACGGCATAGATACAACTGTTTACGTAGGATTTTGCACAGACAATGTTGATAAAGGGTTTCTTATTGTACTGCAAGTTGATGGCATTGGTATGAAAGTTTATACACCTGCCGATCTTAAAGGTAATTATTTCATCCAAAATGTTAAAGAAACTCAATTTACACTAAACGCAAATAATTCTGTTACAAAAGGTAACGAGCCTAATGGAGATAAAGTCATTTTTGATTTAGCGGCGGAGTCATTTACTCATAGTAAATAAATGAGGGATTTCGTCAGTTAGAACGTTTTTTTTTGGTGGCGGAAGAAGTTCGCAACCTTGCCGCCAAAAGCCAGAAGTCAGCAGGCGAGACGGCGGCTCTGATTGAGGATACTATCAATAGGGTGAACGAAGGCTCAGAGATCGCCTCTTCGTCGGCGTCTTCACTTGCAATGCCGCGTTGAGTTGCTTAACCAAAGTATTCGTATTATCTGCCAACTCGTTTACCAAAGCTATAGATGCGTCGATTTTACTAACCATAGGGGCAACTTGCGGGATATCGTATTTTTGAAAATATCGTGACAATATCGCGACAGTAATCGTGACAATATTAGAACGCGGGCGCGGGCGTCCTATCAATTATAACCAATTCGGGATGACTTCAAGCTTATCAACTTAGTGTATGATTTCCGCTTTTTGCTTCCGGAACCCCAAATAACGTAAAC
>WQUS01000377.1 GCA_009781965.1 Bacillota bacterium
CCTGTGTTTGTTAGTACCCGTAGCCCAGGCCCGTAAAGTTATTAACCGTAAGCGATTTCTCGGAGAGTATGAGCGCACGGTTAATAACTTTACGGGCCGGATGGTGCGAAAGCAGTAACGTGTGACCAGTAACGCCCAGGCCCGCTGCTGAACAGTGACGCGCGGAGGGGACTGTTCACACCATTTTGGTAATGGCAGCTTGATTCCATTTATTTCCTCTGGTATAGTAAGAACAGGTAATCTTACCAGAGGAAAGGAGCAAACTGATCTTGAAATATCAAACCGTAACCCTCACCAGTAAGGGCCAGCTTACCCTGCCCAAGGAGTACCGGGACCAGCTGCGGCTGGACAAAGGCTCTCAGCTGGCCGTGGCGCTGAAGGGAGACACGCTGCTGCTGAAGAAGGTCTATCAGACTGTGCCGCTGGCTGAAAGCGATCCGATTTGGGACATGCTGGGTATGTTTGACGGCCGGCTGGCGGGCGGCGCTGCCGGGGCGGAGGCGGCCGAATGAAAGAGAGTGTGCTGGTGGATGCCGGAGCGATCTTGGCGTTGTTATGCCGGGACGACCGCAACCATCTTCCGGCCCGGGCCATCTTGAAGCAAATGCAGAAGCGCCGGGCGCTGCCGGTATTGACCAATTATATTGTGGCCGAGGCCCATGGTTTGCTTAATGCCCGTTTGGGCCGGGACGCCGCCCGGATGTGGGTGCGGGGCAATATCTGGCCGGTGGAAAGGGCCGGTGAGGAAGATGAACAGCGGGCTCTGGAGATCCTTTTCAGCGGCCGGGGCGGCGACTGCACTATGACTGACGCCGTAAGCCTGGCCGTGATGGAGCGGCTGGGCATCGGATCGGTGTTTACTTTTGCCCGTCATTTCGGCCGTTACGGCTGCCAAGTGTTGAGTGCGGATATTACATAACAAATTAACTGCCGGCTTTGCATAAACGGAGGCAATCATGCAAAACAAAATCGTGGTCCGGGGCGCCCGCGCCCATAATCTGAAAAACATCAATGTGGAAATTCCCCGGGATAAACTGGTGGTGATTACCGGCCTGTCCGGCTCGGGCAAATCCTCCCTGGCTTTCGACACTATCTACGCCGAAGGGCAGCGCCGTTACGTGGAATCTCTTTCCGCTTACGCCCGCCAGTTTTTAGGCCAGATGACCAAACCGGATGTGGATTATATTGAAGGGTTGTCCCCGGCCATTTCCATCGACCAGAAAACTACCAGCCACAATCCCCGGTCCACCGTGGGCACGGTAACCGAGATTTATGATTACCTGCGTTTGCTCTATGCCCGGGCCGGGCGGCCCCACTGTCCCCAGTGCGGCAAGCCGATTAGCCGCCAGACGGTGCAGCAGATTGTGGACCAGCTGATGGACCTGCCGGAAGGCGCCCGTTTGCAGCTCTTGGCCCCGGTGGTGCGGGGTAAAAAGGGGGAGCATGTGAAGCTGCTGGAGGAAATCCGGCGGGAGGGCTTCGTGCGGGTGCGGGTGGACGGCGAGGTGCTGGACGTTAACGATGAGATCAAGCTGGAAAAAAATAAAAAGCATACCATTGACATTGTGGTGGACCGGGTGGTGGTGCGCCCGGAATCAGCCCGCCGGCTGGCCGATTCACTGGAAACCGCTTTGCGGCACGGGGGCGGGGTGGCGCTGGCAGCGGTGGCGGACGGGGAAGAAACCTTGTTCAGCGAGAACTTCGCCTGCACTGATTGTGCTGTGAGTATCCCGGAGATTGCCCCGCGGCTGTTCTCCTTTAACAATCCCTCCGGCGCCTGTCCCGACTGCACCGGGCTGGGCTTCCGGATGGAGCTTGACCCGGAGCTGGTCATTCCCGACCGGAATCTGTCGGTGCGGGAAGGGGCTATTGAAGCCTGGATGAAGAGCCTCAACGGCATGCGTTACCTGGAGGCGGTGGCGGAGCACTATGGCTTCAGCCTGGACGTGCCGGTGCGGCAGATGGATCCGGCCCACCTGGACAAGCTGCTGTACGGCACTGGCAAGGAGATGGTGACGGTAAATCTGGGGGATAGTTACGGCAACAATCACCGGTACCGGTTCCCCTTTGAGGGCGTGATCAGCAACTTAAACCGCCGCTATCGGGAAACCAATTCCGAATATATGCGGGAGGAAATCGAACGCTATATGAGCACCCGCCCCTGTCCCACTTGCGCCGGCGCCCGTTTAAAGCCCGAGGCTTTGGCGGTGACTATTGGCGAACTGTCCATCAACCGGCTTACGGCCCTGTCCGTTCAGGAAGCTTGCCGCTTTCTGCAGGAGCTTGATCTTACCGAACGGGAGCGGTTTATCGCCCGCCAGGTACTGAAGGAAATTGACGCCCGGCTGAACTTTTTAATTAATGTCGGCCTGGATTACTTAACTCTGGACCGGGCGGCCGGCACACTTTCCGGGGGCGAGGCCCAGCGGATCCGGCTGGCCACCCAAATTGGCAGCGGCTTGATGGGGGTGCTTTATATTCTGGACGAGCCCAGTATCGGGCTGCACCAGCGGGACAACCGCCGGCTGCTGGAAACTTTGGAACACCTGCGGGATCTGGGCAATACCCTGATTGTGGTGGAACACGATGAGGAGACTATTTACACCGCCGATCACATTATCGACATCGGCCCCGGGGCCGGGGAGCACGGCGGGGAAGTGGTGGCCGCCGGCACGGTCCGGGACCTGATGGCCACGCCCGGCTCCATTACCGGCCAGTATTTCAGCGGCCAGAAGAGTATTCCCGTGCCAGCGGTCCGGCGCCGGCCCAACGGCAAAGTGCTTACCGTGGTGGGGGCCGCCGAGCACAACTTGAAGAATATTGACGTGGATATCCCTTTGGGGCTGTTCATTTGCGTCACCGGGGTCTCCGGTTCGGGGAAGAGCACCCTGGTGAACGAGATCCTTTATAAGCAGCTGACCCAGGAGCTGCAGCGGGCCGGGGCCAAGCCCGGGTGCTGTCAGGAAATCCGCGGCCTGGAACATCTGGACAAGGTGATTGAGGTGGACCAGTCGCCCATCGGCCGCACCCCCCGGTCCAACCCGGCCACCTACACCGGGGTCTTTACCGATATCCGGGATCTGTT
>WQUS01000378.1 GCA_009781965.1 Bacillota bacterium
TGGGCGGCATGGCGCGCAAGATTCACTATACCCTGGACGGGCTGGATGTGCAAGCCTATATGGACAAGATCATCCGCAAGGCTTATCAACATCCGTTAATCCGCGTGCATACCGGCGCCAGCATCATAGATACTACCGGTTACGTGGGGAATTTTGCCACCAGGATTAATTCCGACCGGGGTATTGCCGACATTAAACACGGCGCTACCGTCATCGCCACCGGCGCCGGAGTTTATCAACCGCACGAATACCTCTACGGCGAGGACGAGCGGGTGATCACCCAACTGGAACTGGAAGAGCAAATCGCCCAAAGTGGCGAAAAGCTCGCCGAGGCCGAAAGCCTGGTCATGATCCAGTGCGTGGGCTGCCGCAACGAAGACCGCAACTACTGCAGCCGGATTTGCTGCAGCGAAGCGCTTAAAAACGCCCTGAAGCTGAAAGAACAAAACCCTGAAATAGATATCTACATCCTGTTCCGGGATATGCGGACTTACGGTTTCCAGGAAGACTTTTACCGTGCCGCCGCCGCCAAAGACGTCCGGTTCATCCGTTACGAACCGGAAGATCCGCCGGAAGTTGAACCGGGCGAAAGCGAAGAGGGCAATCCCGTGTTAAAGGTTACTGTGACCGACTATGTCCTGGGCCGGAAACTCGAGCTTGACGCCGATCTGGTCGCTCTGGCCGCCGCCGTTGTACCGGGCGCGGACAGCCAGGAAATATCGCGGCTGTTTAAAATATCGCTCAGTCCGGATGGCTTCTTCCAGGAAGCCCACGTCAAATTAAGACCGGTTGATTTTGCCGCCGAGGGTATTTACCTGTGCGGTACGGCCCACTATCCCAAGCTGATGACCGAGACAATCAGCCAGGCTTACGGCGCCGCCGGGCGGGCCTTAACGCTCCTGTCCCATGACACGGTGGTAGCCTCCGGCTCTGTCTGCGAAGTGAATGAAAATGATTGTATCTCCTGCGGAGCATGTATCGCGGCCTGCTCTTACGGCGCCATCGAGTTTCAACAGACAGCCAAGGGCCGCAAGGCAGTAGTTAATCCAGTGCTCTGCAAAGGCGACGGTCTATGCAATACCAAGTGTCCCACCGGAGCAATTATTCTCAAGCACTTTACCCAGGAGCAAGTACTGCGTCAAATTGACGCCTCTGTTCCGGAAGGCGAACTGGTGGCGGCCAATTAAAGCGAAACTGCCAATACTGTTTTATGCTAAAAAAACTAACCTCAAAGGTGGGATGAAAAGTGGCATCAGGAACCTCATTCAAACCGCGCATTCTGGGTTTCATCTGCAATTGGTGAGCGTACGGCGCTGCTGATTTGTCTGGAGTTTCCAGACTACAATATGCGACCTATACCAAATTGATCCGGGTCATGTGTTCAGGCAGAGTCGATCTGGAATTCGTGTTCCGGGCTTTGGCAGACGGCACAGACGGAGTGTATATCGGCGGTTGCCATTTGGGAGACTGCCATTATAATACCCAAGGCAACTACGACGCTTTTAAAATGACCTTTTTAGCCCAAAGAATCTTGCGGCATCTGGGACTCAATCCGGAGCGGCTGAGAATCGAATGGACCTCCGCCGGCGAAGGGATCCGGTTCGCCGAAGTAATGAATGATTTTGGCGCCAAAATAAGCGAGTTGGGACCGCTTGGTCAAAGCGAAGGCCTGAATAAAGAAACCCTGGCGTTAAAATTAAAAGCTGTCACTAAGCTGATTCCTTATCTCAGAGTAGTGCAAAACGAACGATTGCGCGTTAAGTTCGACACCGAAGAAGAGTACCGGCAGTTTTATCACAGCGAGGAGTTCGAAAGTATCTTCGACACTCTCATCGCAGATAAAATTAACCTGAGTCAGATCATGTTGCTGTTGGGGGAAAAATCTCTTTCCACCGAAGAAATAGGCGCTATGTTAGGTCTGACCGCATCGGAAGTATCGCGACAACTAAATAATTCCGCCACCCATGGATTAGCCGGATACGAACCGAGCCAACAACGTTTCTCGGCTTTATAAAAGGATAGTCAAAGAAGGAGGTCGGGACAGCGGCTATGAATGTTATGAATAATGAACGCATCAATCATATCTTAGACGAACACCAAAACGACCCCGGGGCATTGATTCAGGTCATGATGGAGATCCAGGAGGAAAACCACTGGCTGCCCAGGGAAGTAATGCTTAAGATCAGTGAAAAATTAAACGTACCCTTTAGCCGGGTGCTGCGTATCGCCACCTTTTACAAAACATTTAGTTTGACGCCCCAGGGACGGCATAAAATTCATGTTTGCACCGGCACCGCGTGTCAAGTGCGCGGCGCGCAGCAAATTTTAAATGAAGTCCAGGCCCTGACCGGTATCAAACCGGGCGAAACAGATCCGGATTTGAAGTTCAGCCTGGAAACAGTTAATTGCCAGGGGTGCTGTTCTTTAGGCCCGATGCTGGAAGTCAACGGCGAGACGCACGGGAAAACATCGCCGGCCAAGGTAGCGGATACGTTAAAAAAATATGAGTGAGGGAACGTTATGCCACGTATAAATTCAGCTGCTGAACTGGAAGCACTCAGGAAAGATATCCAGGCCAACAAAGATCCCCTTAAACCTTGTGTTTCCATTTGCGCCGGGATTGCCTGCCTGGGTCTGGGCAACGGCAAGGTAATCGACGCCTTTAAGGATGAGCTGCAGAAACAGGCGCTGACCGATAAAGTTGAACTCCGGGTCACCGGTTGTCACGGCTTTTGCGAAAAAGGACCGCTGGTTGTTGTCTACCCGGAGGAAATTTGTTACACCGAAGTAACGCCGGCAGACGTGCCGGAAATAGTGGCCAAGACCGTAATGGGCAAACAGGTGATTGAGCGCCTGATTTATACTGATCCGGCTACCGGCGACAAAGCGGCGCGGCAATCCGAAATTCCTTTTTACAAAAACCAAATGCGGCTGCTGCTCGGCAACAGCCAGAAGATTAACCCCCAAAGCATCGACGATTATCTGGCTATCGGCGGTTATGCGGCGCTGGCCAAAGCGCTTTTGACCATGAAGCCGGAAGAAATCCTGCAAGAGATTAAAACCGCTAACTTACGCGG
>WQUS01000379.1 GCA_009781965.1 Bacillota bacterium
ATATGTTTGGCGCCCAGGTGCCGGATATCCAGCCACAGGTGGGGGCCGTAAGGGCTGTCCACGCCGAAACCCCGGCGGATATGCTGGGTCATGCGGCGGGATACAACATCCCGGGAAGCCAGTTCCTTTTTCTTGGGTTCGTAGTCGGGCATAAACCGGTACAGGTTTTTATCCAAAAGATAGCCGCCGTCGCCCCGGGCCCCTTCGGTAATCAGGATCCAAACCGGCACCATACCGGTGGGATGGAACTGTACCGCTTCCATATTCCCCAAAGGTGTCACGCCGGTGTTTAAAGCCATAAACATACCGTTGCCTTCATTAATTACGGCGTTGGTAGAGGCGCTGTACAGCCGTCCGTAACCGCCGGTGCAAATTACAGTGGTTTTGGCGATGTAAACCCGCAAATCTCCTGTCCGCAGACAGCGGGCCACTACGCCGCTGCAGACGGCGCCGTCGTGGATGAGGGAGATTGCTTCCGTGCGGTCGTGGACGGTGACGCCCATTTTGATCACGATGCTGTCCATAGTGTACTGCAAGGTGTGGCCGGTACCGTCGGCAGTGTAACAGGTGCGCCATTTGGCAGTGCCGCCGAAATCACGGGCAGTGATTAAACCTGCTTTGTTTTGCTGTTCTTCGACGACCCCCCCGTCGGGCAGAGTCTTTTCTCCCGCCACAACGCGGTTCCAGGGCACGCCCCAAGCGGCCATCTCCCGCACGGCCAAGGGCGCGTTTTCCACAAACATTCTGGCCACATCCTGCTCGCAGCCCCAGTCCGAACCCTTAACGGTATCGGCAAAATGGATGTCCGGGCAGTCGCAATCGCCCATGGCGCAGTTGCCTAAGGAAGCCTGCATGCCGCCTTGGGCGGCTGTGCTGTGAGACCGGCGCGGCGGCACCAGGCTGAGAATGATTACGTTCAGCCCTTGGGCGGCGGCTTCCACGGCGATTCGCTCCCCGGCCAGACCGGCGCCTACAATCAATACATCAGTAATGTGGGTTTGGTAATTGCTCATTTAAGCGCCTCCTCCCAGCCGGACAAAGACGACCATGGCCGCCAGTCCCAGCACAACGATGATTACGGTAATCAGTTTGGTTACATAACCGACAGGCTTGCGGGGAAACCAGCCCCATTTGACGAACTGGCGGTATAAACCAAAGCCGGCGTGGTATTCGCCAACGATTAACAGCAGCAGGTAAAACCACCAGAAAGCGACCATGCGGTCGGCGCTGCTCATAGCCCGGATGGGCCAGCCGGTAACTACCAGCCAAACATGGATGGCCGCCAGCACTAAGATGGCCATTCCGGTGACGGTCTGGAATACCCAGGTCCAGGTGTCGAAATGGTGTAGCATTTTGGCGTGCCGCCAAATAATCCGCTGCTCTTGGATGCGGTTGGGAATCCGGCGGCCGGCAATGACAAAATGCAAAAGGGCGACCAAGACGATAAAAGGAATGCCAATGTAGGTCAAGTAATAGGCGTCTAAAAACTGTGACAAAGTGTTAAACATGGCCGGGGAGATGATTATTGTGCCTACGAACAGCATGTGGGTCCATAAAAACCCCACCAGGAGAAGACCGCTGATCAGTTCAATCAAATCCAGGTATAAATCTGATTTATTGCTTTTCGTTAAAATTTTCTGCAGCAATGTCTCAGCTCCCTTCCAAGGAGTTAACCGATAATATGACCCGGCTTGGCCGGTGCAGGCAACGCATAATAAATTACCTGACCGCTTAAATCAAAAAGCAGCTCTTTTTCACAGGTATAATTTGAGCAATTAAACATTAGAAGTAAAATTCCCTGCATATTTCACAGGGATATAGAAATAAATTTCGTTACCGGCCCTTGTATTGCGGCGGCCTTTTTTCGGCAAAGGCCACCCGTCCTTCGATCCGGTCCTCAGTGTCGCGCAGGATTCCCCACAGCAAATTCTCATAGGCCATCGCCTGGGGGATGGCGCGCAACAGGCGCTGAGTGCCGCCCAGACCGGGCAGGCTGCTAACTATAACCTCCGTCATGTCAAAGGAAGCCTTTGAAGAGGCGATTGGAGAAGATGTAAAGTATGTGCTTGAAAGTGCAATAATTACTTTTGAGAAATTAAACTACTTACTAGGTTGTTTTATTAAACCGTCATTACTTGTCTTTTTGGCCAAACGCTCCAAATGCTTTCCATATTTATTCATGACCCAAACGTGCAGCAGTGCCTGGGTGATGTTATAGAGGTACCACGGTATGGTAGGAACATAGTAGTGAATGGCTGCCAATACATATCGGTTATTGGAAACGGCGCGGAATTCCAGCCGTCCGCGGTGCGGCAGCTGGTTCAGCTTGGCCAGAAATCCGCCGGTGATGTAATAAAGGGCCAGGTCTTTGGAACTGCTTTCGTGGGAAAAGGTTAAATCTAAAAATGAACGGCGCAAAAAACGGACATAAAAGTAACAGCCTAATTGATCCACTTTTACTTTGATGATGACCGGAAAGAGTTTGGGGAGCCAGCGGGAGTAATGCAAAGCTACCCAGTCGGCGTCTTTGCCCGGGGGCATGATCAGCCGCTGCACTGAGCGTACGCTGAGTATTTTACGCCGTTCAGCAACGATGGGCGGTTTTATTTTACTGCGTGGTTCTTTTGCCGATATGGCTAATTTGACGGCGTCGACAAATGGCATCCCCGGCAGTTTCATTTCCTCCTGCAGCCGCCTGTCTTTTGCCACCATGGGGTGCTTCAGGCTTTCCACCAGCGGTTTGACCAGAGCCAGCGGGGAAGCGGACGTAATGCTTAACATTATGCTGGCCAGCCAAGTCGGAAAAAACGGGGCGTCCGTTATATGACATTTACGGTTCAATATTTTGGCGACAGTGAGAATTAATTCCTTATAGGTCATCACGTCCGGACCGCCAACGTCAAAGCTTTCATTAAATGTTTTGGGATTACCCATACAGTAATGGAGGATATTAATTATATCCGGCAGCGCAATGGGGTGAGTGAGTGACATCATCCAGCGCGGAAAAACCATAAACCTGTATTTCTCTGCCAGCCGAACCAGAATGCGGGAAGTGGAACCGTTG
>WQUS01000380.1 GCA_009781965.1 Bacillota bacterium
ATTGATGTTACACTCCAAGGAATTGTTAGCGATCCCGCAAAGCCGCTACAATTGTAAAATGCATTGTCGCCAATTGATATTACGCTGCTGGGAATCGTTAATAATCCAGTAAGCCCGCTACAATCGTAAAACGCACCATCACCAATTGATGTTATACTGTCCGGAATAGTCAATGAGGTAAAGCCACTACAAAAACCAAATACATCTTGACTAATTGAGGTTATACTGTCTGGAATAGTTAATGTTCCTGTAAAACCGCTGCAAACATAAAATGCACCAACACCAATTGACGTTACACTGTTTGGAATTATCAATGGACCTGTAAAGCCAGTGCAAACATAAAATGCATCAGCACCAATTGATGTTACACTGTCCGGAATAGTCAATGAAGAAAATCCACTGCAATATGAAAATGCACCAATACCAATTGACGTTACACTGCTGGGAATCGTTAATGGACCTGAAAATCCAGTGCAACCCTCAAACACATCAGCGTTAATTGAAGTTATACTGCTGGGAATAGTTAGTGATCCTGTAAAACCACTACAGTTAATAAATGCACCATTATCAATTAATGTTACACTGTCTGGAATCGTTAATGTTCCTGTAAATCCTCTACAGTTACAAAACGCATCAATACCTATTGCTGTTACACCGCTGTGAATCGTTAATGAGGTAAAACCACTGCAGCCACTAAACACAAAATTGCTAATTGAAGTTACATTATTGGGGATCGTTAATGATCCAGTAAAACCACTGCAGTCAGTAAATGCAGCTTCACCAATTGATGTTACACTGTTAGGAATTGTTAATAAGCCAGTAAGGCCGCCACACCCATCAAACGCATAAGCACCAATTGATGTTATACTGCTGGGAATCGTTAATGAACCTGTAAAGCCGCTGCAGCCGTCGAAAGCGTTATTACCAATTGCTGTCACCGGTTTCCCGTTAATGATAGCCGGGATGTTTAAATCGCCGCTTTGCACTCCGCTATACCCTATGATTGTAATACTTGTCCCATCGTCCGACCATTGGAAACCATCTGGAGTAGTCCCTGTTGTTATGCTTCTTGCCAGAGCTGGCACAGTCGGTGCAGGGGCAGAAGGCCCGTATACCGTCTGCGTAACGGAATCATCTGGCGCTTGTGCGGTTCCTGGTGCTACTCCTTGCAGATCTCCAGCCTCATTGGGCATTGCCGCAAAACTTGGCGTCATCATCGTCAAAAGAGCAATCACCAGCGCCAATCCAATGATCCTTATTGTTGCGCGATTTCCTTTTTTCAAAAAATAATACACCTCCACATGTAAAGTTATTATTTAGCCAATTAACCAATATTTTTTAAAATGTTAACATTATTCGACAAATGAGTCAACAACTTTAAGAGCTCCAAGGAATAAAAACATTACGCACATTCATACAAACAAAAAATCCCGCAAGCCCTCGCATTTAGAAGGCTTGCGGGATTTTTTGTTTGTATAAGTGTCAAAGACAAGATTTAGCCCTATTCTACAAATGAGTCAATAATGTTTGATTCCTTTTGATAAACCCCAATCAGCTTTGCAGCTCCGGCAAATCCTGATACAGTTCCAGGGCTGAGGGATTGGCCAAAGCGTCCCGGTTATCCACCGGCTCTCGGTGGATGATATTGCGCACGGCCAATTCCACTTTTTTACCGCTGATGGTGTAGGGGATGTCCGCCACGGGAATTACCTTGGCCGGCACATGCCGCGGGGTAGTGTTCACCCGGATAGCCGTCTTGATTTTCTTGACCAGCGCATCGGTATATTGCACCCCCGGGGCCAGTTTAACAAACAGGATAATCCGCACATCCCGCTCCCAGAGGTCTTCCCGGTTATCCAGCACCAGGTCGTAATGTTTTGCGGCCCGGACGCCGCAAAAATCCCAGACAGCGGCCCAAAAGCCGGCGAGCTCGCTGACGGACTAGTCATATAGTTCGTGATACTCAGCGAAGCTGCAGCCGTACCGTTCGTTGATCAAGGCCATAAATTTAGTCATGTTGGCGTTTAACTTACGTTCAAGGGAAGGCTCCCACAGCGGTTTTTTCATCATACCCGCTCCTTGTTTAAAATTTTTTTGGCTTACGGCATACATACGTAATTAAGATTATCAATAAGCAATAAAAAAGAAAAGCAATAAAAAAAGAAACAAAAAATTCGACAAAGAAAAAAGTCGCGATATCCCCGCCGGACCGGCCGGAATTATAGTATATTCAAGCCCTCTGCCATCTATCTGCTTAATGGCAGCTCAATCATCAGTCGAAATATTTACTGATTTTGTATAATTTGTCGGTATTTTTTTGTACTAAAAAGAAGGAAATTTAATTTCCCTTGCCAATATTGACAATAAAAGATTATTAGTAAAACGTTATATTGCGATTTATGGTGAAAAAAATTATTCACTAACATTAATGAACCGTTCCGCGCAAGCAAAGTGGTCGGAATTTACCCGGTTAATTAAGAACACTGCTTAAGAACACTTAATGTAAGAAGGGATTATTTATGCCGTCCGCCATAGAACGTTTTTCCCGCCGCCTGGCCGACGAAAAGCCTTACAGCGGCGACATCGCACAGGATGCCGAAGTGTTTGTTTACGCCATTAACTTACTCCTGCTTAACGCCGCCGCCCTGGCCACAATATTGTTGTTAGCCTGGCCATTGGGAACGGTAAAAAGCGTTTTACTGGTTTGGGCGTCTTTTATGTCCCTGCGGATTTTTGCCGGCGGCCGTCACCAATCTGGTCCGCTAAAGTGTTGGCTTACCACCGTAGCGGTGATTACGCTGCTCGGCTACCTGGTTACCGCCGGCGCTCCGTTGATTAACGGCTACGCGCTGATTATAATCACCCTGGGATTAGTGTTTGCTTTGGCCGCGGTTATCTTTCACGCTCCCGTCACCATTCCCAGCAAGCAATTTGCTTTGGCCAAACAGAGAAAACTGAAAATAGCCGCGGCAACGGTAGTGGTTTTCTGGGCTGTCGCAGCCCTGGCGCTGTTCCATACGGTATTTATTCAACCGACTATGCCATTGGCCATCATTGCCGGATTGGTGGCCCAATCATTTTCGATCATTGATTTTTCCGGTGCGAACAACAAAGTTAAGGTTAACGCGGCAAAGTTGTGAGCAGGCCGATTATTTGGCGGTTTTGACCAACTGGTTTGTCATGATGTTTCAAAAATATTTGGCAAAAGGAGGGGATAAAAATGCAAAAAACGCTGTTTAATCTGGCGGCCTCTGCGTTGCTGCTGGTTGCCCAGGCTGGCGCTACCTCGGCTTGTGCATGGGGTTGGTATGAACCGGAGGTGCCGGCGGCATTAAAATGCAATAAAGTGGTGGAATAATTAATGTTTTCACTTTATTTCGAAGCAGCTAATTTCTTTTTGATTGGTTTGCCCGAATGT
This sequence comes from Bacillota bacterium, assembly GCA_009781965.1. GTDB lineage: Bacteria > Bacillota > Desulfotomaculia > Desulfotomaculales > Desulfallaceae > BRH-c8a. Next base: position 3,419 of record WQUS01000380.1, read on the forward strand.
ATCATCCTCACAATCCTAACACTGATACTATTGAAACAAAATATAAAAAATAAAGCCATGCTAATCACTTTAATTGGTTTTATTATGGCGCTTGTAGTTTTGATTTTTCGTTCCGCAAACCTTAATATTGGCTTGCATACAACTTTTGCCGTGTTAACCCTGGCTCTGTTGACTAGTCACTTCTTTAAAACATCTAAATTACAGAGCCTCGTTGCCAGCATTATCTGTATGATTAGTTTATTTTTGGCCGAATTTTTAATATTCGTGTTCTACAAATATCTCTTTGTGATTAACGTAAATAATCCTGTCAACATCAACTATAGTTGGGTTATATATAACTGGCTGCACATTATGCTCTTGGCTCTATTGGCATTATTGATTAAAAAGTCCAACTGGTATCAACAAAGCACTTTCTTTAGCACACAGGCATAAAGAAATCTCATAAAAAATCTAGGTGCGTTATAATCCGCGCCTAGATTTCACTTTCACTGGGGGAAACATAATAATGAGGCCGGACCAGGGATTTAACCGACTAAAAGATTCTTATTTGTTCGTCCACCTGACCTACTGCATTTTGACCGTTGCATGTTTAACCAGCTGGTTGAAAGAAGCTGATTTACGCTTTTTTTATAATTACAACTTCCTGTGGATTATCTGCATGGTCGCTATTCTGGCCCTGCTGCCGGCTCAGCATCGCATTTTGACCCAAACATTCATGCGGGATTACCGTTGTCTTCATTTATACAAAATCTTATATACCGCCGTCATCTGCCTTATTTACATTCCCATCACCGCCAGTGTTTTCACCAGCGTCGGGCTTAGCATCTTAACCGGCGTGCCGGTTATTCTCGCCGCCATCGTCTGCGGCACAGTTTACGGCGGCGCCACAGCGCTGGTGATGTCGCTGACCATCAGTTATGCCCGTGCCGGCGCCGTTGGTTTCACCGCCACTTTTCTTACCGAACAAATCCTGCTGCTGGCCCTGCTGGTCACCACCGCCTGGTTCATCGGCCAGTCCTTTGCCTATCTGATCAATTTGTATCAGCAACTCCTGAGCAACGAGCGATACCTGAGAAAAATTCTGAACAGCCTGGGCATCGCCACCCTGCACGTCAACAGCGCCGGCGGCGTCACCCACGCCAACCGGTCTTTCCAAGCCCTGACCGGCCTGGAAATTGCTGCTGACGCAAATATTAAAGACCTTGCCCCCAAGTATTTGCCCTTTCTGAATCCCTTGCTCGGCAACCTAACCGGCGGCACAGTGGAAGCCCAGCCCATCTTCGGCCAGCTGACCAACAGCCTGGGGCAGCTTATCCCGGTGCAATGCATTATTTATCCGGTGCGCGGCGGGCTGGAAAAACGTCATGAGGCGGTTGTCTGCCTGCATGATATTTCCCTGTCCCAACGGTTGGAAAAGGAAAAGATCATCAGCAACTACTTTATTGATTTTCTCAACGCCGGGGTAATCGTCACCGACGCGGCGCAAAAAATTATTGAAATTAACCGCCAGACCGAACAACTGCTGGGAAAACCCAGAGCAGAAATTCTAAACCAAAACTTAACCGACTTATTAACCGCGTTGCACGAGATGCACGGCAGCCAGCCGCCGCAAGAGCTCCAGCCAAACTGTGAAATACAGCTGGGCGAATCCGTCCTGTTGTTTAATTACGCCGAGCTTTGCGACACCAGAGATTGCAGTATCGGCGCCATCTGCATCATCAACGATATCACCGAACACAAAGAAACCGAGCGAAAAATGCGGCGTTCGGCCACTCTTTCGGCCATTGGCGAGCTGGCCGCCGGCACCGCCCACGAAATAAAAAATCCCCTGACTGCGCTCAAGGGTTTCCTGCAGTTAATCCAGGAAAAGAAAGACCGGCAGGTGGGCGAGATGGAAAGCTACTTTCAGGTTATGTTATCCGAAGTGGACCGCCTTAACGCCATTGTCCTGGAATTTCTCAAGCTGGCCCGGCCGGAAAAAATGGAGACCCAGCCGGTGGATCTGAATAACATTCTCGATTCCATTTGGGACCTGCTGCATAACGAAGCACTGATGCGGGGCGTGGAATTGTCCAGATCCCTGGAGCCGGAGCTACCGCCCATCATGGGCAACATTGATCTGATTAAGCAGATCATCATCAACTTGGGCAATAACGCCATCCAGGCCGTCGGCCCCAAAGGCGCCGTGCAGCTGCACACCCTCCGTTACAAAGACAAGGTCCGGCTGTCGGTGCTGGACAACGGCCCCGGCATTGAAAAACACCTCCAGGAAAAGATATTCGACCCCTATTTTACTACCAAGAGCGAAGGCACCGGGCTGGGCCTGGCCATCACCAGCAAAATAATCCACGACCATAACGGCGCCATTAATCTGCATAGCGCGCCGGGCCAAGGGGCCAAATTTGATGTGGACTTTCCTCTGGCCATGGAAACCCCCCTGCCTAATCAAATGGCAATGATTGACATTTGCTAATCCTCAAAGCCCCGGTACGCAAAACCGTTAACCGTAAGCGATTTCTCGGAGAGCATGAGCGCACGGTTAACGGTTTTGCATGCCGGCTCGCTGCTCAACAGCAACTATTCAGGCGCCCCCCGCCTTTTGCGCGCCACCGTCAGCCTTGGCATACCGGCTAAATCCTTCAGTATGTCCGTTTCCCAAAGAGCCTCATCCAGTAACCGCCTCATCGCCCCACTCTGTGCGGGGCTGATTTCCATCAGCAAATGGCCGCCCCCGGCCAGCAAAGCCAAAGCTTGCGGCGCCAGGCGGCGGTAAAGGTCCAAACCGTCCGGCCCGCCGTCCAAGGCCAGCCGGGGCTCGAAGTCCCGCACCGGCCGGGGCAAACCGGGCAGCTCACCGGCGGGGATATAAGGCAGGTTGGCGGCAATCAGGGCCGCCGTACCGGGCCGCAGCATTTCCCCCAGCGGGGCCAGCAAATCCCCTTGAGCAAAATGCAGGGTCACTCCCTGCCGCCCGCTATTCTCTCTGGCCAGCGCTAAAGCTGCCGCCGAGATGTCGGTGGCGTAAACAACGCAGTCCGGCGCCAACCGGGCCAAGCTTACGGCCACCGCGCCGCTGCCGGTTCCTACGTCCACCACCACCGGCGCCGGGTCAGGCCACTGGTGCAACAAATCCAGGGCCTGTTCCACCAGCAGTTCTGTTTCGGGCCGGGGAATTAAAACATGGGGTCCGACCAAAAAGTCAAACCCCATGAATTCTTTGTGCCCGGTCAAATAGGCCACCGGCTCGTCGGCAGCCCGCCGCATCAGCAACTGGTTATACCGGCTCGCGCTAACCTGATCCAATAGCCGCAGGGATTCCCGGTACAGGTAAACCCGCTCCTGCTCCAGCACATGGGCCAGCAGCACCTCGGCGTCCAGCCGGGGCGTCTCAGCGCCCTTTTGTTTGAGCCGCTTAACCGCCCGGTTCAGGGCTTCCCCCACAGTGAGCCCCGCCACCGGTCAGTCCAGCTGTTGCAGGCGTTCCGCCTGCTCGGTAGTGATCAAAGCGTCCACCACTTCCTGCAGGTTACCCATTAAAATATCCTGCAGCCGGTACAAGGTCAGTCCGATCCGGTGGTCGGCAATCCGGTTCTGCGGGAAGTTATAAGTGCGGATGCGCTCGCTGCGGTCCCCGGAACCAACCTGGGATTTGCGGGTGCTGGCCATTTCCTGCTGCTGTTCCTGCTGGGCCTGGTCAAAAAGCCTGGCCCTCATCACCCGCATCGCCTTATCCTTATTTTTATGCTGGGATTTTTCATCCTGGCAGGACACCACAATGCCCGAAGGCAAGTGGGTAATGCGCACCGCCGACTGAGTGGTGTTAACCGATTGGCCCCCCGGCCCGGTGGCACAAAACACATCAATCCGCAATTCGTTGGGATTGATCTCCACTTCCACATCCTCGGCCTCGGGCAGCACGGCCACCGTAGCGGCGGAGGTGTGAATACGCCCGCTGGATTCAGTGGACGGCACCCGCTGCACCCGGTGCACGCCGCTTTCAAACTTTAACTGACTGTAGGCGCCGCGCCCCTCGATCAAAAAAACCATTTCTTTGATCCCGCCCAGATCGGTCAGGTTCGATTCCATAATCTCTGTGCGCCAGCCCTTAATCTCCGCAAAGCGGGTATACATGCGGAACAAATCGGAGGCGAACAGAGCCGCTTCTTCCCCGCCGGTACCGGCCCTGATTTCCATGATCACGTTTTTATCGTCCTTAGGATCCTTGGGCAGCAGCAGCAGCTTCAGTTGCTGCTCCAGTTTGGCCTGCCGCTCCGCCAGTTCCTCCGCTTCCAGCTCGGCCAGCTGGTGCATTTCCGGATCCAGTTTATCCTGCAGCATTTGCCGCACGTCCGCCAGTTCAGCCGACGTTTTTCTATATTCCCGGTAAACGCCCACCACTTCGCTGATTTCGGAGTGGGCTTTGACATACTGCTGCCAGCGGGCCTGGTCGCCCATCACTTCCGGACTGCCAATCAGCTCGCTCAATTCTTCGTATTTTATTTCCAAACGGTCAAGTTTTTCTAACACCGGCCTCACCTCCGTTTCCGCTGGGTCAGGTAAGCATACAAGAAAAGCGCGCTCATTAAGTCTCCTCAACGCGCGCTTTTCAGTACTTAAATCCGCAAGTCCCGGCCATAACTCAGGCCAGGATAATTTCCTCAAGTGAAACAAAAGCAGAGCGCCCGCCCTGCCGTTCAAGCCAAGAAATTTTACTTCATGCCGTATTTTTTGCGGAATTTCTCCGCCCGGCCGCCGGTTTCTATATTGCGTTGGGAACCGGTGTAAAACGGGTGGCACTTGGAGCAAATCTCCACTTTGATTTCTTTTTTGGTGGAGCTGGTCACGAAAGTTTCACCGCATATGCAGCTCACTTTAGCCTCGTGGTAGGCGGGATGGATGTTTTCTTTCACGGTGGTTCACCTCTTTCTGTTTCAAGCGTATCAAGGGCGGCTCCGGCCCGCCCCGGCTTATCTGTACAGTCACTTACATATTATAGCATAAGGTTTTTGGGCAGGCAAGAATTAATCACAAAGCAACTTTAATTTGCTGTAGTATAGTTACTGGTCAGACCAGTAACGTTTGTTAGTACTCATAGCCCAGGCCCGTAAAGTTATTAACCGTAAGCGATTTCTCGAAGAGTATGAGCGCACGGTTAATAACTTTACGGGCCGGCTCGATG
>WQUS01000381.1 GCA_009781965.1 Bacillota bacterium
ATCCCTGACCTTAATGAAGCGATAAGCTTTGATCATTGCAGCTCGCTCCATTTTGTGCTGGCATTTGCCCCGGCATCAGCATTGTAGATATTTTTCAGCTGTTCCATGGTAATGTTGTCGAGTGGATTATTTTTATTGACAATGACCGCTATACCGTCTTTGCATACCGTATAACTGGTACAGCCAGGGGCCTTATCCGGGCTGAATTCTTCGCTTATGTCGCCGAAGGCCGACACGCCTTCATTGGCGTTTTTATAACCGGTGCCGCTGCCGCCGCCCGACACGTTGACTTTAATATTAGGCTGGAGTTTTTCAAATGCCGTCGCCAATTCAATCATCAATGGTTGGAGCGAGGTCGAACCGCTTACATCAATATCGCCGGATAATGCGCCATTGATTCTGTAAACGGAAGCATTGTCAACAAGCGAAACATAGCCATTGTCCGAGATGATTTTCTGGGCGTCCCTTGATTGCAGGAAGGAAAAAAATGCTTTGTTTACGGCCTTGTCAAGGGTGGATTCTTTATATACCACCGAAAGCGGACGGGAAATTTTATATGCGCCGTTTTTGATGTTCTCAATGGTTGGTTCTACGCCGTCAACTTTGAGTTTTTTCACTTCATCGGTCACATAACCAAGGCTGTCATAGGCAATTGCCGCCGGATTGCTTTTCACTTCCGCGAGTACGCCAGCCGTTCCATTTTGAACAATGACATTTGTGGGGTCAGGCTTGCCTTTAAGACCAATGAGTTCCATGAAGGCGGTCTTTGTACCGCTTCCGTCTTCTCTTGCTACAGTTGAAATATTTTTCGCCGGATCGAATGCCGCATTGTTGTTACCGCTGCAAGCGGTTAAAACAAACGCGATGGAAAGAAGAAAAGTAACAAGCGCAGTAATCTTTCTAATGATCATTCATCCCTCTCCAGTAAAATGTGATTGGGTAATTTTTTATTACCCAATCACATTTTACTAGAGAAAAACGCCATGTAAAATCAATAAAACATATGGGGATTGTAAAATCTTTGTAAACTGTACGAGGCGCAAGGATTGTTGCCAGGGCGACTGCTTTGTTACTGGTCACATCACCTCAGTTAAGGCCAAGTAAAACAACTGCCGCGAGCGATTTAGCGGATGCTTATGAGCGAATGGTAGTTGTTTTACTTGGCCGGGCGGGCACTGACCAGTAACGAATGACCAGTAACACTGCTTTGGCGTAGCTTTGCACATGGATCAGAATAAAATAACCTATAGCAGGTGGAAAATGTTATAATAGATTATCTTTTACTATTTAAATTAAACCGGAAGAGGGCATGGCAATGAGCGAAAACCTTCGGCTTACGAAAAAGAAATGCTTGGCTTTGGCTTGCAGTCCGCGCCTGGGCGGCAATACCGCTTTGCTGGCGGAGCGGGCGCTGGAAGCGTGCCGGGAAGCGGGTCATGAAACAGAACTGCTGCAACTGACCAAATTCAATTACGCACCCTGCCGGGCCTGCGACGCTTGCTTTGCCACCGGCATATGCGCGGTGGGGGACGACGCCGGCGTTATTTTCGAGAAAATATTGGCGGCTGACCTTTTTATCATGGCGGCCCCGGTGTTTTCCATGGGCGTTTGCGCTCAGGCAAAAATGCTGATTGATCGCGCCCAGCGGTTCTGGGCCGCCAGGTATGTGCTGCATATTCCCGTGGGAGAACCGGGCCGGACCAGGCACGGGATGTTTGTTTCCTGTGCCGGGAGCGATCTGCCCGGCGTGTTTGACGGAACCCTTCGTACCGTGCGTTATTTCTTTATGATGCTGGGCATCAAATTGGACGGTACACTGTGTTATCAGAAGGTGGATAAAAAGGGCGATATTCTGCAGCATCCTCAGAGCATGGACGAGGTATACCAGCAGGCCCGGACGCTGGCGCTGGCATAAACTGACTAAAAATTGCCCAAAGGTGGTTAAAATATGGCGGTGAAAGTTAAAGAACCCTATTTTGTTGATGATTTGGTGGTTTATTTTATCAATGAGGAAGAAGCGCTGGTCACCGATTATGATTGCCGCTGGGAGTTAAAAGCCAGTGAAACCAGCTGCGAGTGCTGCACTTTTATGTTCCGCAGCCGGTTTACTCCCGGTTTCGCCTGCCGGCATATCGAGGCGGTCAAAAGAATGAAGCACCATTCCCCGGCGGAGTGAGCGGGGGGGAGCAAAACAAAATGTTACTGTACAGTGTTTGTTGATCCGCAAAGTGAATACGGCGCGCCAAACCGTTAACCGTAAGCGATTTCTCGGTGAGCATGAGCGCACGGTTTACTCGAGGTTCGAAGTTCGAGGTTCGATACTATGCATGTTGGTCGGTACTCAAAGCCCCGGCACGCAAAACTATTAACCGTATGCGATTTCTCAGCGAGCATGAGCGCACGGTTAATAGTTTGGCGTGCCAGATCGATGCCGAACAGGAACGACAAAAGACCGTTTTTGACGGTCTTTTCGTACTTTAAAGCGGCGACTGGGGCGCGGTTAAACAAAGATGGTGATCACTCCGATGATAAAACCGGCCACAATTACCAAGGGGATAAGGTTAAGGTTATTCCAGGCGGAATAATCCATCTTGAAATCTTCCTGAACCGGTTCGGCGTGCGGATCCATGGCTATCCCTCCTTATAGCTTATCTTTACTTGCCACACATACTTAATATATTTTACACTGAAATTGTTAACCCTGCCAAGGGCGACAGAAATTTTATTATTACTGTTCACAATACCTATTTCCTGTTACAATAGTAATTAACTGAATAAAAAAGTAATTATTTTAACTTGAGAGGTGGTTGCCTAGTGAAAAGAAAAACTTTAGTGGCGGTGGCTTTGGTTGTCTTGCTGTGTTTTGGTTTTAACCTTGTTTCTTTGGCCACGTCGCCCAAAGACCTGGTACTAATGGCCGTTGACAAGATGGATTTTGCCTCCAACCAGAAAGACCTGAACCGTTTATCCGGTAATATTACCCTAACGGTGGACAAGCTGGAGGGTAACAGCGCCACGGATGTAAATATCCCCGCCGGTACCAAACTAAGCTGCGATT
>WQUS01000382.1 GCA_009781965.1 Bacillota bacterium
AATGCCCCCTGCGCCGAGCCAGAAATAATATTCAGGCGATACTTGAAGTATTTTTCTATTTGTTGTAATATCTCACAAAACATAAAAAAGGCAGTTATATGAAACTAAGCATTCGGATACCCCTTTTAATCGGCGCCATCGTGCTGATTACTTCGGCCGCCATCATCATTGCTGCAGAAAAGATCGTTTCCAGAGAGCTGGAAACGGTAACTATCAGCCAAATCCGCAGCAATGCCGAAACAAGTGCGGATATGCTCACTGCCAGGCTGGATGCCCTGGTTGGACATCTCTGGGAAGTGGCTAACCGGGCCAGGACCCGGACCATGGATTGGACTATTGTCAAGAACAATCTGCAAAATGATGTGGAGCGCCTTGGTTATCTTGATATGGGTCTTGTGTATCCTGACGGTACAACCCGTTATGTGATAGAAAATACCACCGCCAATCTGGGCGACCGGGATTATATCAAACTGGCTTTTTCCGGAACCAGCAATGTTTCTGATGTACTTATCAGCCGGGTTATCAATAAGCCGGTGGTAATGGTTGCGGCGCCGGTTATCAAAAACGATGAGAAGGGCGCTCCCGCCGTGGGAGTTGTGGTGGCCCGAAAAGATGCGGGTACCTTTCTTTACTCGTATTTAAAAGAGGTTGGGAGCACCTTTAAGACCGGTTCCAGTTTTTTAATCAACAACACAGGGGTCTATGTTGCCCATCCCAATCCTGACCTTATACTGCAGCAATTCAACCCGATAAAAGCGGCGGAGAAGGATCCCTCCTTTAAATCCCTGGCCGATTTACTGACCAGGGCTATTAAGGAAGGCTCCGGCACCGGTTCGTATGTTGAAAACGGGAAAGAACTGCTCTGCGCCTTTCTAAAAATTCCCGGCCATCCGTGGATACTCGTCAGCACCGTGCAAAAGGATGATGCCATGTCCCATGTGACCAGTATCCGTTTCATCCTGTTTGCAATAGGGCTGATCTGCGCGGTTGCGGGAATTATTATTGCGTTTGTAATCGGAAGGTCTATCGCCAGGCCCGTGGTCCGCATGGCGGTAACTTTGAAGGATATCGGCGAAGGGGATCTTACCCCGCGCATCAATATAGCATCGAAAGACGAGATTGGAGATCTGTCCCGCAGCTTCAACTCAACCCTTGACAGCATAAAAGATCTAATCCAGACGATAAAGAAAGAAGCCGAAATCCTTTCCGGCATCGGCGCTACCCTGGCGGGCAATTCAACCAAATCCGCAGGGGCTGTTGACGAGATAGCCGCTGCCATTCAAACCATCAAGGGCCAGTCCATCAATCAGTCCGCATCGGTAACCGAGACAAATGCCACCATGGAGCAGATAAGCGGCAACATCGACAAGCTCAACGGGCACATAGAAAACCAAAGCGCCAGTGTTTCACAGTCCTCTTCGGCCATTGAAGAGATGCTGGCCAATATCCAGTCTGTTACCCAAACGCTCATCAAGAACGCCGGCAATGTGAAAGAGCTGTCCGATGCCTCCGAAGTGGGCCGCACGGGCCTGGCTGATGTAGCCGCGGACATTCAGGAGATCGCCCGTGAATCCGAAGGGCTTTTGGAGATAAACTCGGTGATGGAAAACATTGCCAGCCAGACGAATCTCCTTTCCATGAACGCCGCCATTGAAGCCGCCCACGCCGGGGATGCCGGCAGGGGTTTCGCGGTAGTGGCCGGTGAAATCCGCAAACTGGCGGAGAGTTCGGGTAACCAGTCAAAAACTATCAGCGGGGTGCTGAAGAAGATTAAAGAATCCATTGACAAGATCACCCGCTCTACCAACAACGTGCTGGCCAAGTTTGAGGCCATTGGCAGCGGTGTCAGGACCGTATCCGATCAGGAAGAGAACATACGCAATGCTATGGAAGAACAGGGCTCCGGAAGCAAGCAGATACTTGAGGCCATTGGACAGCTTAACGAGATTACCCGTCAGGTAAAGAGCAGCTCCCTGGAAATGCTTGAAGGCAGCAAGCAGATCATCACCGAAGGCAAAAATCTGGAAAAAGCTACCCAGGAAATTACCGGAGGCATGAGCGAAATGGCGAATAACGTGGACCAGATCAGCAGCGCCGTAAAAGAGGTTAATGAAATCAGCGGACAGAACAAGGAAATTATCGACAATCTGGTAATAGCGGTTTCACGTTTTAAGGTTGAGTAAATTCACCGGGGTTCGCGGAAAAGGAGCCCCGCGGCAAAGCTTTTTGCGGCATGGAATTTATGAGCCCGCCGGGAGTTATTCGCGCATTGTTACTTGCGCAGCTTGAAAGTCTTTTTGAGCATCGCAACCAGGGTCTTTAACCGGTCGTCGAATTTGTCTTTTATGGGGACCACGGCGAAAACATCCGTCCGCTCCCGGTCAAACCAGTTGTAAAGCCGTTCCCGGATTTCAAGGTCTGTCCCTTCTCCGTTGGCAATTTTAACGAGACGGGTCATTTCGTCCCGGGAGAACATTACCTCGTTATTCCTGTAGTGGATATAAAAACTGCTGCCGCTTTCGGATCCGTCGATCCTGAAATTTTCAGCTGCAGCTTTTGATGTCCCCCGGCCCGGCGCCGCCTTGCCGGCAAGAGAAGCCGACCGGCTCGCCGCAGCGTCAGCCGCAACCGCCGCCTTGTTAAGCTCTTCCACCTGCATATTGTAAAGGTGAACCCTTGCCTGCTCCACAAGAAACGCAAGCCCCTCAGAATCGAGCTGCGGAATCAATCCCCGGAGTTCCTTTGCGATTGATTCCCGCTGAGCATCTTTCTTGCCGGCTTTTTCCGCCTTTACCGTCTTTTTTGCCATAACAACACCTCTATATAAAGCATCTATCTGCTTAAATTACATTTGCTAACTATAGATCACCTTTTGGCATTTTTCAATAATTGCTAAACCCCAATTAATCGCTTAGTCTGTCACAGGTTTCCCCGCCTAAAACCGGCGAAGGGCGAGCCTGCAGGGCTACAGGCCTCCGGAGCCGAAGGCAGTGCTATGGTGAAAACTCGTTAAGAATCCGCTTCCGGAGCCACTGCCCGGA
>WQUS01000383.1 GCA_009781965.1 Bacillota bacterium
GTGAATACGGCACGCAAAACCGTTAACCGTAAGCGATTTCTCGGAGAGCATGAGCGCACGGTTAACGGTTTTGCGTGCCGCTCGATGCGAAAGCAGTAACACGTGAACAGTAACAAATAATCAGTTGCCCTGCAGCACCAGAAGACGCTCTTGCAGCAGGTTGGTTTTGGCAGCCAATTCGGCATCTTTGGCCCGTTCTTTGGCCACGACGTCAGTCGGCGCCTTACCCAAAAAAGCCTGGCTGGTCAGCTTGCCCCGCACCCGCTCCAAATCCTTGGCCAAACTTTGCAGTTCCTTGTTCAGCCTGGCCACTTCCTTGTCCACGTCAATCAATCCCCGCAGCGGCACAAATACCTGCGCCTCGCCGGTTACGGCAGTGGCTGCTTGGGCCGGTTTCCGGTCCAGCCCGGCGGTCACCTCGGCCAGGCAATTAGCTAAACCTTCAATGTAAGTAATATTGGCCCGCAGCACTTCCCTAACGGCTGCCGCCGGAGCAACAATAATGGCTTCGGCCTTTTTGCCGGGCGGTACGTTCATTTCACTGCGGATCTGCCGAATGCCCCTGGTCACCTCCATCAACAGCGCCATTTTCTCTTCGGCCTCCGGCGCCAGGCGTTCGTCCCGGGATTCCGGCCAGCGGGCCAGCATCACGGTACGGCCCCGGTGGGGCAAACGCTGCCAGATTTCCTCGGTGATAAAGGGCATAAAGGGATGCAGCAGCTCCAGCGAACTCCGCAGCACCACAGTTAACACATAGCGGGCGGTCTCCCGATCCGCCCGGTCCGTCTTTCCGTACAAACGCGGCTTAACCAACTCAATATACCAGTCGCACAATTCATCCCAGACAAATTCGTAGAGCACGCGAGCGGCTTCGCCCAGCTCGTACTGCTCCAACAGCCCGGTACACTGCCGGGCAGCCCGCTCCAGCCGGCTTAATATCCAGCGGTCAGCCAGGGTAAGTTGATCCGCCTCCGGCATTGCGCCCGGTTCGTAATCCTGCAGATTCATCAGGGCAAACCGGGAAGCGTTCCAAATCTTGTTGGCGAAATTGCGGGCCCCGTCCAGACGCTCGAAGTGAAACCGCAGATCATTGCCCGGCGTGTTGCCCGTCACCAGCATGAAGCGCAAACTGTCCGCTCCGTGGCTTTCGATTAGATCAATGGGATCCACGCCGTTGCCCAGGGACTTGCTCATCTTGCGCCCCAAAGTATCCAGCACCAGCCCGTGGATGAACACCTGGCGGAACGGCGCCTGATCCATAAAGGCCAGGCCGCTGAAAATCATGCGAGCCACCCAGAAGAAGATAATATCCCGGCCTGTCACCAGCACCGAAGTAGGGTAATAATAGGCTAAGTCCACGGTTTTTTCCGGCCAGCCCAAAGTGGAAAAAGGCCACAGGGCCGAGCTGAACCAAGTGTCCAGCACATCCGGGTCCTGCTCCAGGTTCGTTGACCCGCAGTGACACCGGTCTGGCCTGGTCTTGGCAACCATCATGGCATCGCAATCATGGCAGTAATAAACCGGGATCCGGTGCCCCCACCAAAGCTGGCGGCTGATGCACCAGTCGCGGATATTTTCCATCCAGTTTAAATAAACCTTAGTAAACCTTTCCGGCACAAACTGCACCAAGCCTTCCCGGGCGGCGGCAATCGCCGGTTCCGCCAAAGGCTTCATCCGCACGAACCACTGTTTGGAAAGCATCGGTTCAATCACCGTAGTACAGCGGTAGCAGTGTCCCACCGCATGGGCCAGGTCCTCTATTTGATACAGCAGGCCACTGGCTTGCAGCTCCTTCACCACCCGCTTGCGGCAGTCCCAGCGGTCCAGTCCCCGGTAAGCGGCGCCGGCCTCGGCGGTCATTTTAGCTTCCCGGTCAATGACCTGCAGCGACGGCAGATTATGCCGGCGCCCCACCTCAAAGTCATTGGGATCGTGGGCCGGGGTAATCTTCACCGCCCCGGTGCCATAGGCCGGGTCCACATATTCATCGGCAATAACCGGAATCTCCCGCTCCGCCAGGGGCAAAATCACTGTTTTGCCCACCAGACGGCTGTAGCGTTCATCTGCCGGGTGCACCGCCACGGCGGTATCCCCCAGCATAGTCTCGGGCCTGGTGGTCGCTACGGGAATAAATTCCCCCGGCGCGCCCTGCACAGGATATTTAATGTAATAAAGCTGGCCCGGCTGATCCTGGTGCTCCACCTCAATATCGCTGATCGTGGTATGGCAGTGGGGACACCAATTGGTAATGTAGTTATCCCGGTAAATCAGCCCCTGCTCGTACAAACGGATAAAGACCTCCAACACCGCTGCGGAACAGCCTTCATCCATAGTAAACCGTTCCCGGTCCCAATCGCAGGAGGCGCCCAACCGCCGCAGCTGGTGGGTAATCCGCCCGCCGTACTGTTCCTTCCAGGCCCACACCCGTTCTAAAAATTGTTCCCGGCCCAAGGCATATTTATTGACCCCTTCCTGGCGCAGCTGCTCCTCCACTTTGGCCTGGGTGGCGATCCCGGCGTGGTCGGTACCTGGCAGCCACAAGGCGTTATAACCCTGCATGCGCCGCCAGCGGGTCAGGATATCCTGCAAAGTATTGTCCAGAGCATGGCCCATGTGCAGCTGCCCGGTCACATTAGGCGGCGGCATCACAATGGTGAACGGCTCCTTTTCCGGATCCGCCGCCGAGCGGAAAAACTTGTTCTCCTCCCAGTGTTTATACCAGCGATCCTCCACAGCCCGGGGATCATAAGTAGTCGGCAGGGCAAAATCTTCGGTCATCTTCATTCCTCCATCTCATTGCTCAGGTACTGATAATAAAAAGCCCTTTCGTATCAAGGACGAAAGGACTTCGCGGTACCACCTTAATTCCGGCAGTGCAACAGAAACAACCTGCGCACTCCGGCTCTTCATCAGTGATAACGGACCGATCCGGCCGGCCCTAGCGGATACAATCATTCAAGCCGGCGGCTCCGGGGCGACAGCGACCGCGACAAACAGGATACCTTGCAGCCACGGGTATTCCCTCTCTTGGTTTGCGTGA
>WQUS01000384.1 GCA_009781965.1 Bacillota bacterium
TGTAGATCTTGTGTTCGGTGGCCCTCCTTGCCAAGGTTTTTCCGTCGCAGGCAAAATGAACCCAAATGATGACCGGAGCAAGCTGATATGGGAATTTCTTAATGTGGCAAATATGCTAAAGCCCAAAGTTTTTGTAATGGAGAATGTCAAAGCGTTGGGAGAGCTTCAAAAGTGGCAGCCCATTCGGGAACAGATTCTAAAAAGGGCTTCCGGCATGGGGTATTCCTGTTTTTATAAGATTCTCAACGCTGTTGATTTTGGGGTGCCGCAAAAACGGGAAAGGGTATTTTTTATAGGCTTCCAAAAGACAGATAAGAATATTGATGAATTATTCGAAACCGAGATAGCCAAGCAAATAAAGCCGAGAGTAAAGCTGCGTGACTGCTTGAATAAGCTGCCGCCTGCCGGTACCGAAGGGAACCCAATAACCTGCACGGCAAAAATTTCGCTTGCCATAAACCCTGTCATAAGAAAATCGCCATATGCCGGAATGCTGTTTAACGGTTTAGGGCGCCCGTTGGATTTAGATAACCAGGCGAACACGCTGCCGGCTTCTATGGGGGGCAACAAGACCCCCATTTTGGATGAATGGCTGTTAAGGAATCCATCCGCCGAAAATTGGGTTTTAAACTACCATGCCAACCTTAACGGCGACGAAAAACCAAGAATTCAGATGGAAGCCCCCTCACATATGCGAAGGATCACTACGGTTGAGGCGGCCGCAATCCAAACATTCCGCCCTGGATATAAATTCGTTGGGGAAAAATCATCTGTCTACCGGCAGATAGGCAACGCTGTCCCGTGCAACCTTGCAGCGGCGGTAGCTGGGGCCACGATTAACGTATATCAAGAGTTATACACTAGTTAAACCGCTACATAAGCCAGAGGGCAGAGTTTTTCGCCCTCTTTTCCCTATATCCGCAAAACGTTCTTTATTGATTCGTTCCACCTTACCTTAACCGCTGCGGGGACATCTTTGTACTCCAGAAGAAACCGCATCTTTTCTGCGAATACGCCGCGAACATTTGCGGGAATGGCAAGGAAATTATTAATGATGAGATCGACAACATTAACGAAGTTAATTTCATAACCTTGCGTGAAAAGGCTGCGTGCGGCCTGATACGCGGTGTTGTCCGGCTCGGCCCTAGTATAAACGAAAAGGTATTCCTTAACGTCATTTAAAATAATTTTTGTATTAAATGTCGAAACGATCCTTCTTTGGTCAAGCGGTCTCTCTGTTATTTCTATCGCCATGAGGGTAACCCCTTTCTCTTTAATGGTTACATCCCCTTCGACGCCCGTCGCATTATCTGCCACATTGATCCCCTGGTACGAAATAACCCAATCTAATGAGTGGTATTCCGCGATGGTTTGAAAAAATGCGACCGTAATTAATACTGGAAACAAACCGCCGCTCTGGTATCGCACCAATTCTGACAACAACTGCCGATATTGCTCTATGCTGAACCGCCCAACGCGTGCCAACGGGATTTGTGAAGCATCGCGTAGGATAATGAACCTTTGCAGCAAGCCCATTAAAAAAGTTTCCGTCTGTTCTTTTGTTGCGCATTTCTCAACTACCGCCAACAAATCCATCATCGCGGAATACCCCGCCTTATCGCGCAAACCTTCCCCCGTTTCGGACACCAGTTTTACACTCCGACGGAAAGCGGCCAAATATGGCCCTTTTGAACATGGAAACAAGTTTTCTTGCAAAAATGGGTTGACCGCGTATTCGTCTAGGGATCGCCCGTTGAACGAACCCTCACCATGGTTTATGTATGGGAGGCTGACATTTACTGTTGGGTCAATCAAATGAATCAAAGCGCAACCCAAAAGAACCTCCCGGTAAGACCGAGTTTTAGAATTAAAAAGGATGTCAAAATTAACGGTATTTTCATTTAAAACGCATCGGACATCATCATTTATATTTGCCAGAACCTGCTGATATAGGCTAAATAACTTATTTTTGGCTTCTTGATAATCTACCTGCGCCATGTTATATCCGCTCCATTCATTCGTAAATATCGCGCCGCTCAGTATCCGGACATTCTTCTGCCTGTAAATCATGCATATCCAGTTTAATCTGAAAAATAACCTCTTTTATAGCTTGCACGCAGTCATTAAGATTTCTTTCTATATCCCTGCCCCAAAAGTGCAAAATAACCCACCCTAAACCCGTTAACCGCCGGTCGATTTCCTGGTCTCGGCTTATATTGTGTTCAATTTTGCCAATCCAATATTCTTTGTTGCTCTTTATCTTTGGCTTTTTTACTTCCCAATCTTTGCCATGCCAGAATTCGCCGTCGCAGAATACAGCAATCCGGTACTTTGTTATGACTATGTCAGGTGAGCCTGGGAGTTGTTTATAATTTTTTCGATATCGTACGCCTTCATACCAAAGAGCTTTTCTGAGATTTGTTTCTATTTTTGTATTGTTGCTTCTAATCCGGCTCATGGTGTAATGGCGCTGTTCTTCTTTTGTTCTTGCGGGCTTAGGCATGACCGCCATCTCCATTTAATGATTATATGGTTCGGTTTTTCACTATCCCAATATTACAACATTTTACACTTTGTATCAACTGCTTTAAACAAAACCAGGCGGACGCCAGCTTGATTGCGGCATACGCCCGGGTTTGCTTTACCACCCTATCTAAGCTTTGTATCGGCGGTAATCCATACTGCCCCTAGTAGCTTCAAAATATCATTTTAGAGGTCCGTCAAGCAAAACAAGCGCTTTATTAGTGTCTTGCCTTTTTAATACACGATAACCCTGTTCGCTTGCCGTGGCAATCCCGATAACATTAGGGCGACAAAATCCGTTAGGCCGGCAGCTTCCGTCGTCACGGACAATCAGCCTGCCTACCATGCCAACCGCCGCCCACTCTTTGCGCTCGGATCGAGGCTGATAAGACCGGTTGGGATCAAAGGCCGGGTTAAGTTTAGGGCGTTGAACCCGAATTGTTTCTATCTTTGCTGGCATTTTAGGCATTTTAGGCATTTCAACCCTTTCCGGCTTCACGCCGCGCTTTC
>WQUS01000385.1 GCA_009781965.1 Bacillota bacterium
GGCATCGCTTTCCCCTTTGTCCATGACAAACTGGTTAACGGAGCCAAAATCCGGCTGGTGGGCGTGGAACCTTCCGCCTGCCCCACCCTGACCAGGGGTAAATTCGCCTACGATTACGGGGACACCGCCGGGCTGACGCCCATGGTGCATATGTATACCCTGGGCGCGGAGTTTATGCCCCCCGGCATCCACTCCGGCGGGCTGCGTTACCACGGTGATTCGCCCCTGCTCTCTCAATTGGTGCACGACGGTATTATTGAAGCAACAGCCATCAACCAAACCGCCATTTTTGAGGCGGCTAAGCTGTTTGCCCGGAGTGAAGGCATCATTCCGGCGCCGGAATCAGCGCACGCCATTCAACACGCCATCAAGGAAGCGCTGGACGCCAGAGAAGCAGGTGAGTCCCGCACTATCCTGTTTAATCTCAGCGGTCACGGCTTGCTGGACATGCCCTCCTACGAGGCCTATCTGGCCGGCAAACTGGAAGATTATCCCCTTCCCGAAGACCTGCTGGCCCAGTCATTGCAAAAATTGCCCGGCGTGTAAACATTTAATCCATTCATCTGTCAAACAGGGTCAGGCGCCAATCTAACGTTACTGTTCAGACTTGTTGATCCTCAAAGCCCAGGTACGTAAAACCGTTAACCGTAAGCGCTTTCTTGGCAAGCATAACGCACGGTTAACGGTTTTGCATGCCGCTTGAGGCTGAACAGTAACTCGTAAACAGTAACCATCTTACATTTGTTACTGGTCAGACCCTGTGTTTGTTAGTACCCGTAGCCCAGGCACGCAAAACTATTAACCGTAAGCGATTTCTCGGAGAGCATGAGCGCACGGTTAATAGTTTTGCGTGCCGGATGGTGCTGAACAGTAACGGACGCTCTGTGAACAGTAACTTACATTTTGGCGCCCGATCCTTTCATTTTTTATTTGACTTGCTCTTTTAGCCATGGTTAAATTAAACGAAAGTAAAATGTTTGCCGTTTATTGCCGTTATTTTTAGTTTGCTATTGGAGGAACCGGACCATGAAACTGCATGGCACAATGAAAATTAACCACAACGGACATCTGGAAATCGGCGGCTGTGACGCCGTCACATTGGCTAGGCAATTTGGCACCCCTCTATATGTCTTGGACGAAGCCTGTTTTCGCCACAACTGCCGTCGTTACTACCGGGCTTTCACCGAGCGCCATAACGGCCTGGCCGTCTATGCCGGCAAGACATTGCTCACCCTGGCGATATGCCATATCATTGCCCAGGAAGGACTCGGCCTGGATGTGGTTTCCGGCGGCGAATTGCACACCGCCTGGAAGGCCCGTTTCCCTATGGACAGAGTGTATTTTCACGGTAACAATAAATCCGAAGCGGAACTGCGCCTGGCTCTGGAGTTAAACGTGGGCAGCTTTATGGTTGACAACACTTATGAGCTGGCCATCTTGAGCCGGCTGGCCAAAGAGACAGACACTGTCGCCGAGGTCATTTTGCGCCTCACTCCGGGAGTGGAAGCTCACACCCACGAATACATCCAAACCGGTCAGAACGACAGTAAATTTGGCCTGGTCATTGAAAACGGCCAGGCGCTGGAAACGCTTAAACTGGCCTTATCCACTGAAAACGTGCATTTAAAGGGCTTGCACTGTCATATCGGCTCGCAGGTCTTCGAGTTGGAATCATACAACCATACCGCCGAAGTAATGATGGCTTTTGCCGCAGAGGCGTACCGGGAAACCGGCTGGGCGCCGGAGGAACTGAACCTGGGCGGCGGACTGGGTATCTACTATGCCCGGGGCGACGAACCGCAATCCATAGAAGCTTATGCCGACACAGTAATAACTGCGGTGCACCGTCTGGCCGGCGAATACGGTCTGCCGGCGCCGCTGGTGTTGGTGGAACCGGGCCGTTCCATCAGCGGACCGGCCGGTTCCACGTTATATACCATCGGCGCGGTAAAGGAAATCCCCGGGATCCGCAAGTATGTGGCGGTGGACGGCGGCATGGGAGACAACCCCCGGCCGGCCCTGTACCAGGCCCAATATGAAGCGCTTCTAGCCAACCGGGCGACGGAAGAACCGGGAGAGCTGGTTTCCATTGCCGGTAAGTGCTGTGAATCAGGCGATATGTTAATTTTTGATATTAAGTTACCGGCGCCGCAACCAGGCGATATCCTGGCTGTTTCCGCCACCGGCGCCTATAATTACTCTATGTCCATGAATTACAACCGGCTGCCCCGGCCCGCTATGGTGCTGGTGGATGATGGTAACGCCGATATTATCGTGGCCCGGGAAACATACGACGACCTGCTCCGTAACGATCGGATCCCGAACCGGTTACTGGAACAACAAAAAGTACTTAAACTGGCCCGCTAAAGGTGTTACTGTTTACATGTTACTATTCAGCATTGAGCCGGCACGCAAAACTATTAACCGTGCGCTTAGGCTCTTTCGAGAAATCGTTTACGGTTAATTGTTTTGCGTGCCGTATTCACTATGAGTACTAACAAACACATGGTCTGACCACTAACCTAAAGGTGGGGCTCATAAGCAAACGTTAATTGTTTTACTGGCCAAGAAAACGCTAAGTTGTGACAAACGGAGGTATAAACAAAGGTGGAGATTATTACCACCCATACCAACATGGATATGGACGGGCTAGCCGCCATGGTGGCGGCGCTGAGATTATATCCGGGCGCCAGACCGGTGCTGCCCGGTAAACTTTCCCCTAGCGTGGAAGAATTTGTTTCCCTGCATAAAGACGCTTTAAACCTGTACACCATCAAACAAATCAACCTGGACCTGGTAACCAGGTTAATTATTGTTGATACCAAGAACCCCCGCCGGTTGGGCAAAATTGCCGATATCTTGGGTAAAACCGGGCTGGATATACATATTTATGACCATCACCCCTGGGCGGAAGGGGATGTCAGAGGTTCCCTGGAGGTAGTGGAACCGGTCGGCGCTTCCGCCACCTTGTTGGTGGAAATAATCAGGGAAAACAATATTGAATTAACTTCTCTGGAAGCTTCCATTCTTTGTCTCGGCATATACGGAGACACCGGTTCCCTGGTGTTTACCAGCACCACCGTCAGGGACGTGGACGCCGTGTCTTATCTGCTGACACAAGGGGCTAACCTGGCGGTGGTGGCAGACTTCCTGGGCCGCCCCATGAGCAATGAACAAAAATCGTTGCTTAAAACCCTGTTAATTAACGCCGACCGGCACCAGATCAACGGCGCCAAGATCCTTATTGCCAAAGCCAAAACAGAGGAATTTATCGTCGGCCTGGCGACCATCGCCCACACCATTTCGGAGATTGAAAAGCTGGATGTGGTCTTCGTGGTGGCGGAAATGGAAGATCGGGTGCACATAGTGGCCCGCAGCAGTATTCCCCAAGCCAATGTGGGCGATATTCTCACCCACTTTGCAGGCGGCGGTCACGCCTCGGCGGCTTCCGCCACGGTAAAAAAGAAGGGCTTGGACGATGTAATCTGGGAGCTTTTGGACGAAATTTATAAAAAAATCCGTCCCCCGATGTGCGCGGCGGATATTATGTCTTCGCCGGTCAAAACTGTAGCCCCGGAAATGACCATCAGCGAAGCCGGCCATATTATGCTGCGTTACGGTCATTCCGGGCTGCCGGTAGCCAAAAACGAAAAAATGATCGGCGTCATTTCCCGCCGGGACGCTGAAAAAGCGCTGCACCACGGTCTGGGCCACGCTCCGGTCAAGGGTTTCATGACTGTAAAAGTGGTTAGCGTGCCCAGCGACATGCCCGTTTCCGAGGTGCAGGAATTAATGATCAGTCACGATATCGGCCGGGTGCCGGTGGTGGAAAACGATAAATTGGTGGGCATTGTATCCCGCACCGACGTCTTAAGAACCCTGCACGGCGAAGTGCAAAACCGGCATCACATTACTTATAACAACGCGCCGCAAAAATCATTCCTCCGCAACATCAAGCAGTCCATGTACCGGCATTTAACTCCTAAGGTAATGGATATCCTGGACGAGGCGGGACGTATCGCCGACGAAATGAGCTACAAGGTGTATGCCGCCGGAGGTCTGGTCCGGGACGTGATGATGGGCCAGGAGAATCTGGATGTGGATCTGGTAGTGGAAGGGGAAGGGATCCTGTTGGCCGAGGAGCTGGGCAAAAATCACCTGGCCAAGGTTAGAACACATTGGAAATTCGGTACCGCGGAAGTGGTTTATTCCGACACCTTTAAGGTCGATGTGGCCACCGCCAGGGTGGAATTCTACGCTTATCCCGCCGCACTGCCCCAGGTAGAGAGCTCATCCCTGCATCAGGATCTTTATCGGCGCGACTTTACTGTCAACGCCATGGCCGTTTCCTTAAATCTGGACAACTTTGGGGCGCTGGTGGATTTCTTCAACGGTCAGGATGATCTGAACCAGGGATTGGTCAGAGTGCTGCACAATCTCAGCTTTATTGAGGATCCCACCCGGATTCTTCGGGCGGTGCGTTTTGAGCAGCGCTACGGGTTTAATATCGAACCGCAAACCTTGAAATTGCTCAAGGAAGCCGTACGCCGGGATGTGCTGAGCAGGGTAACTCCAGAACGCATTTGGGAAGAATTAAAGCATATACTGGTGGAAAAGGAAGCGGCAAAAATGCTGCTGCGCCTGGAAGATCTCCAGGTATGGCCCTTCATTTTTCCCGGGATTAGTTACTGGGAAATAGACCCGGTATTAAAAGAGCTGCAACAGGCGCTGGATATGATCAACGAATGGGGTTTGATGGGCCCGGCCGAAAAATGGCTGCCTTATATTATCGCCATCCTGCATTGGTCCGACGCCGACTCGGCCGCTAAAATATGCCAGCGCTACAATTTAAGCAGACGGCAGACCGAAAAGGTGCTGGCGGCATTGGGCGGCTGGCGTCAGGCGGTAGCAATGATCTGGAAAGCGCCCCAGGACATCAAACTCAGCAGTCTGGCTAAGGTACTGCTGGAAATGCCCCGGGAATCATACCCTATGCTGATGGCCATCCTGGAAGAGGACTGGATTAAAGTCCGGTTCAGACAGTTATTATTAACTATCAATGACAACAAACCCAAGATTAACGGCAAATATATTAAAGAGTTGGGTTACCGCCCCGGCCCTGTTTACCGTCTGGCCCTGGATGCGCTTTGGCACGCTAGGCTGAACGGCAACGTAGCCACGGAAGAGGAAGAAAAGACGTTTATCCGCGATTATATGACCCGGGTGGACGAAGGAGGACGAAAGAGGTAAAATGTTTAATTTACCAAGTCTGACCGATATGGTTTTATTTCTGCCGGCTATTTTGATTGGATTGACCTTCCATGAAGTTGCTCACGGTTGGGTGGCTGATCGGCTGGGTGATCATACCGCTCGAAACATGGGACGGCTTACCTTAAACCCCATTGTTCATCTCGACCCTGTGGGCTTTCTCTTGTTGGTCGTATACCATTTCGGCTGGGCTAAGCCGGTCCCCGTCAATCCTTATAATTTGCGCACAGATCCCGCCAGGGGCATGCTTTTGGTGGCCCTGGCCGGTCCCGTGGCTAACCTGCTGGTCGCTTTGGCGGTAACCCTACTGTGGCGCGTAGGAGTTTATCAATCGACTCCCTACCTGGTCAAGCTAATCATGATTTCAATCATTCAAATTAATGTAGTGCTGGCCATATTCAACCTCATCCCGGTTCCTCCCCTGGACGGTTCAAAGATCTTGGCCGGTCTTTTTCCCGCTCAGGCCCATTACATTTATAGTTTGGAAACCTACGGGATGCTCATCCTGGTTTTGCTGATGTTTTCCGGTGTTACCAGCCGTGTTTTGTGGCCGGCAGTTAGTTTCGTAGTGAGAATCTACGCACAAATAGGAAACATTCACCTTTAATATTTATAACTGGTGTCTATACTAATTATATACACTAACATTATATACACTAACATTATATACACTAACACTGATCCTGTTCGCCGAAAGGAGTTTCACACATGGACAATATGGACAAGAAGGGCAAAATACTAAGCGGCATGCGGCCTACCGGGCGTCTGCACATCGGACATTTAAGCGTGTTGGAAAACTGGGCCAATTTGCAGGATGCCTACCAATGTTTCTTTTTTGTGGCGGATCTGCACGCCTTAACCACTGCCTTTGATGAAACCGAAAACATTCGGGAGAATATCAGGCAAATGCTGGCTGATTGGCTGGCAGTGGGGATTGATCCCCAAAAAAGCGTCATCTTTCGCCAGTCGAAAATTCCTCAACACGCCGAATTGCACTTACTGTTTTCTATGATCACGCCCTTAAGCTGGCTGGAGCGGGTACCTACTTATAAAGACGGCGTCATCCAGCACCGGGAAAAAGGCAAAGATATTACCACCTACGGTTTTTTAGGCTATCCGTTGCTGCAGGCCGCGGATATCTTGATTTACCGGCCCGTCGCGGTGCCGGTGGGCGAGGATCAGCTGCCCCACCTGGAACTGTGCCGCGAGGTGGCCAGACGGTTTAATTACATGTACAGTCCGGTATTTCCGGAGCCTCAGGCCCTGCTGGCCAAAATTGCTTTGCTGCCCGGAGTGGACGGACGTAAAATGAGCAAAAGTTACGCCAATGTTATTGAACTGGCCGCCACGGCTCAGGAACTGCAGTCCGGCATTAACTCCATGGTCACCGACCCGGCCAGAATCCGCAAAACCGATCCCGGCCATCCGGAAGTATGCGTGGTACACAAATACCATAAAATTTACCGACTGGAGGAGCTGTCCGATTTGGAGGCCGAATGCAAAGCCGGGACTATCGGCTGCGTGGCCTGTAAAAAGCTTTTAGCCGGCGCCATGGAGGAAATTTTAGCCCCGATCAGGGAAAAAAGAGCATCAATCATCAGCGACCGGAGCTATATCGACGATATCCTAGCGGAAGGAACCAAAAGAGCGGCAGAGGAAGCCGCTAAAACCATGGACCTGGTCTGGCCCCAGATTTTTAAAGGCTAAAAACAAGGGGTGGCGATTATGATTTGTGCCAAATGCCGGGAAGAAATCGAAGCCGGCGAAGAAATGCAGTGGAATGGCCAAACTTTGTGCGAAGACTGTTACGTCATTGCCGTTTCACCGCCCAAAACATGCGATGTGGCAGCGGTGCAAAGCGCCGTCATGCACCGTAAGCTGGCCGGTCAGAGCAGTACGGAAGGGCTAACGGAGATACAGAAAAATATTTATCATTACGTCAAAGAAAACGGTCGGGTAACCCGTCCCGATATTGCCAAGCATTTAAATCTGGATGAAGCGGAGCTGGAACGGAATTTTGCCATCCTCCGTCACTGTGAGCTGCTTTCGGCCACTAAAGAAGGCGACTCCATCTATATCAAAGTGATGAACTAAATTACTTGTATATTTTACCGGCATCCTTGGCAAAATAAGGTTCGGGGTGCGGTATGCGGCTCGCGATCATCAGTGGGGTATTTCTCTGCTTGGCGGTGATTGTTTTGCTGTCGCCGGTGACGGTGGAAATTAAATATACTTATTACAAGCTGAACGCTTCCCAGCCCGATCCATACCAGGAGTATGTACCGGAGCGGAGCGTTCGTTTTTCTCTGCTCTGGGGACTGCTCAAACCGCGCCTGAAACTGTCTTATTTCAAGCTGGGGCGACGGGCATTTAACCCGGCGCTAAAGATAAAAACCACTTTGGCCCAGTCTGCCGGACCAACCCTGGCCGAAGAAAAAACCACGGTCACCATCGGCCGCGCCATCGAGCTGTACAAGCTGGCGGCTAAAATATACCAAGCCGCCAAGCCCGCTTTCCGCTACCTGCTGGCCAGAAGCAAACTGCATCACTTTCACTGGAGCACCGGGCTGGGCTTGCCGGAAGCCTGGCAAACAGGTATCGCGACAGGCTTGTTATGGAGCCTGAAAAGCAATGCTGTCGCCTGGTTGTACCGGACCCTTGAGCAGCCGGCCCCCAAGCCTGAACTTGAAGTCACACCGATTTTTAACGGTCAAGGGTTGCGGATCCATTTCGATTGCATATTTAGCTTCAGAAGCGGCCATATTATTTATACGGGATTACTGGCAGGCTGGTATTATTTACGCAACAAAAGAAAATTTAACCTTTGAAAAAGGCAATTTCAAAAAACGAGGGTGATCAAATGGATGAACTGCAGCACCCCATCGAAGGATTAATGCGCACCGCCATGGAAAGCATTCAGGAAATGATGTCTGTAAACTCCGTGGTCGGTGAACCGGTAGAAACCCCGGACGGCAATGTAATTATACCGGTTTCCAGGGTTTCCTGCGGTTTTGGGGCCGGAGGCAGCGAGTTTGAGCTGACCGCCAAAGACCGCGGCGGCAGCGAAAGCAGACCGGCGTCCCCGGCCTTCGGCGGCGGCAGCGGCGCCGGCATGTCGGTAAAACCGGTCGGTTTCTTAATCGCCGGCAAAGGAAAAGTGCGCATGCTCCCGGTGGACAGCCACGCGCTGCTGGACCGCTTAATAGACGTGACCCCGGAACTGATCAATCAAATCCAAGGCAT
>WQUS01000386.1 GCA_009781965.1 Bacillota bacterium
TCTTGTCAATTATTATTGTATGCCAAAAACCACTGGATCAAACGCGAAGCAATCGCGTTATTTTCGGGCACCTGCATCGGCATGGCGCTACGGGAAAACCAATCGGCATTAGTCAGCTCCGTTTGATCGACCACAATTTCACCGGCGGCATATTCGGCAGTGAAGGCAATCATCAGCGAGTCCGGAAAGGGCCAGGACTGACTGCCAAAGTAGCGGATGTTTTGCACCTCAATCCCCACTTCTTCCCGCACCTCCCGCAGCACACACTCCTCCAGGGTTTCGCCCGGTTCCACAAAACCGGCCAGCACACTGTAGAAACCGTTAGGAAAGCTGACATTCCGGGCCAGCAGAATCTTGTCTTCCTTAACCACGGCCACGATCACAGCGGGAGAAATCCGGGGGAAAAAGAGCGCGCCGCAGCCGGGGCATTCCATGGCCACCTCGTCCGCTTTGTTGATGTTGGGCGCGCCGCATTGACCGCAGAATTGGTGTTTGCGGGCCCAATTGATAATTTGATAGGCCCGGCCGGCCAGCCGGAAAAAATCATCATCCGATTGGGCAAACAATTTTCTCATACTAATCAAAGCAAAATCACCGGGCAGCTCCGGCAAGGCGCCCGCCACTTCCGCCGCGCCGCAAGGGCTATGTTCTTTTGTAGCGATCGAACCAATATTGATCTCCGATTTCAGCCGGATTCCCAGCGCCGCCAGCTCTTCTTGCGTGGGAATAACAATGGTACCGTGATTATTTTTTACCAACAGTTTATGCCGCTCAAAAACAAAACACAGCATGGGCGTCAACCATCCTTAGCAAACATTTTTACTGCCATTTTAACACAACAAGCGGAAATAGTAATCAGGTTTATGGCTTAACCAGCCGAACCCCTAAATCAAAAGCCCTTTGCAAATCTTCCCGGGCAATTTTGGGGTTACGGGTTGCTTTTTCTTCTTGATCCGGCAGGAGGTAGACGTATTTGGCATAGTCGTCAAATTGAACCGTATCGGTTAAAGCCAGCAACTCGCAGCTGCCCAAGGTACGCGCCATCATCAGCGCAAAAGTTTCCAAAGCGTCCATAATACCCCGGCGGGCATAAATTTCAGCGTTGACATTCATGGTGGCAATTAAGGCCGTTTTAAAGTCTTTGGGTCGGGGACTTAAAGAAGGGGCGCCATGAATAAGGTACTGAAAAAGCAGCCGATCGGTAAAAGCGCGCATTTGCCCCGACAAATTGCCGCAATAAACAGGCGAACCGAGCACAATCACATCTGACTCTTCGATGCGCTTCAGCAAAGGTTTTAAGCCGTCATTTACCGCGCAACGGCCATAAGATTTACCGTCCTTTAATTTGCAGGCGTAACAGGCGATACAGCCCTTGTAATCCAAATCAAAGAGGTTAACCAGTTCTGTCGCGGCCCCCGCCGATGCTGCGCCGGCAATGACCTGCTCCAGCATGGTTGCCGTATTGCCCTGCTTTCTGGCGCTGCCGCATATGGCCATCAGTTGCATAGCTTTCTCAGCCCCTCGTAAACTTATCACTTTATCTCTCTGACACTACGGATAAACTGGTCAATTTTTCCCACATCTTTGACGCCGTTTGTTTCCACGCCGCTGCTTACGTCCACACAGTATGGGGCAAGCAGGTTTAGCGCTTCACAAACCCGATCCGGCGTAAGCCCGCCGGATAAAAAATAAGGCGGCCCCTCATACCCTTGCAGCAGATTCCAGTTAAAAGCCCTGCCGGCGCCGCCCCTTTGCGCCGATAAGGTATCAAACAAAAGGTAATCCGCCTCAATAACCAAAGGGGGCAGCTCATCGCCAACCCCGATGGATTTTATCACCCGGCAGCCGCAATCCTCTTTTAGACGCCGGATATATTCGGCGTCCTCATCGCCGTGCAGTTGAACCACATCAAGCAGCCCGTTTTTGCACAGGCTGCTGACAGTGGCGACCGATTCGTTGACAAACACACCCACCGTTGCAATCCGGGGCGCCAGTTTTGCTTTTAAAGCGGCCGCCGTTTGCGGATCGATCCTGCGCCGGCTCGGAGCAAACACAAAGCCGATGTAATCCGGCATGGAATAGTTGACCGCCTCAATATCCGCCATGCGGCTCAGACCGCAGATTTTTACTTTACTCATCATTTTTACTTTACTCATCATTTTTACTTTACTCATCATTGGCCGCCGCAATTGTCACCTTGGCTGCCTCCCTTAAGCCGCCGCCTTTAAGCGCGGCCAAAGCCGCTTTTTTGTCCGGCGAGCGCATCAGGGTTTCGCCAACCAGCACGGCGTTTACCCCGTGCCGGCGCAGGATGTTTACATCTTCCGCCGTGCGGATGCCGCTTTCAGCGACAAAAACAATCTCCGGCGGCACAATTTTCCGGAGCCGGATGCTGTGGCCCGGATCCACTGCAAAGGTGTGCAAATTGCGGTTGTTTACCCCGACTACCCGGGCGCCCGCCTTTAGCGCCGTCCGCAATTCGTCCTCATCATGGGCCTCCACCAGGCAGGACAGGTTCAGCCTATCCGCCAGCCTGATATATTCGGCAAGCTGTCCGGGGCTTAAAATGGCGCAAATCAACAAAATGGCGTCCGCGCCAAGCAAAACCGACTGGGCTATTTGAAACGGGTCGACAATAAAATCCTTGCGCAACAGCGGGATATCTACAATTTCATGGATCTCGGCGAGATAATTAGGGCTGCCTTGAAAGAATTCCGGTTCGGTAAGCACCGATATGGCGTCGGCGCCAGCCGCCTCGTAGGCCCGCGCGATATCCAGATAGGGGAAATCCGTCGCGATCACTCCTTTAGAGGGAGACGCTTTCTTGATTTCGCAAATAAACGCCATGTCCGGCCGGCGCTCTCTTTGCTCAAGCCGGCTTTGCTCTAGCAGGCTTTGCTCAAACAGAAAAGGAGGGCGCTGCTTTAAGATTACCGCGGGCAAGCCAGCCTTTTTATCCCGCTGAACCCGTTCTTTGGTCGAAGCCACAATGCGGTCCAGGATGCTCATTCCGCCACCTCATTGGTCATACGAACGAAAGCTTCCATAGTGTCCATAGCCTTCCCGCTGTCAAGCAGTTCCTGGGCCAGACGCACACATTCGCGCATGGTAATGTCGTTTTTCCCCATGTACAGGCAGCAGGCCGCGTTTAAAACCACCGTATCCCGCTTGGGCCCTTTCTCCCCGGCCAGAATCCGGCGGGCAATCGCGGCGTTTTCACCGGGGCCGCCGCCGGTCAGGTCCGCCACCTGGCAGCGAGGCAGGCCGAACTGTTCCGGGGTGATAAAATAGCTGTTCAGCCGGCCCCCCGCCACCTCGCAAATAGTGGAGGTATCCGTAAGGGTGATCTCATCGAGCCCGTCATGGCCATGCACAACCATGGCGCGTTTGACTCCCAGGTTGCTTAACACCCGGGCCATCGGCTCCACAAGATTTTCGTCGTACACCCCCAGCAGCTGCATCGTGGCGCCGGCGGGATTGGCCAGGGGACCAAGAATATTGAAGATCGTCCGCACCCCCAGCTCGCGCCGCACATGGGCCACATGTTTCATGGCCGAGTGATATACCTGGGCCATCATAAAACACATCCCCGTTGCGCTCAGCACGCGCTCGCTCTGCTGGGCAGTCAGCATAATATTGGCGCCCAGGGCTTCCAGCACATCGGCGCTGCCGCATTTGCTGGATACGCTGCGGTTCCCGTGCTTCGCCACCGGTACCCCTCCCGCCGCCACCACGAAGGCGGACACGGTAGAGATGTTAAAGGTGAATAATTCGTCGCCGCCGGTGCCGACAATATCGAGCACATCGGTTTCCGGCCGCAGCTTCATACATTTTTCCCGCATCACCTCGGCACAGGCGGTGATTTCATCAATGGTCTCTCCCTTTAATCGCATCGCGGCCAGAAAAGCGCCCATCTGCGAGTCGGTGGCCTGGCCCTCCATCATCTGCATCATCACGGCTTTGGTCATATCGAGGCTCAGATTTTTCTGGGCCATAATCTCGTAAACAGCTTTTTCAATCATGTCCATTCCCCCCGAGCAGCAAAAAATTCTCCATAATTCTTGCGCCTCCCGGCGTCAAGATGGACTCCGGATGGAACTGCAGTCCAAAAACATCAAAATCCCGGTGCTTGACGCCCATGACTTCTCCGGCGCCGGTTTCGGCGATCACCAGTAACTCGTCCGGCAAGGTACCGCGGCTGACCGCCAGGGAATGGTAACGCCCCGCTTCAAGCAGCGGCGGCAAGCCTTGGAAAATCGGACTGCCATTGGCGATATGCACCAGACTTTGCTTGCCGTGCACCAGCGTTTCCGCATAGGTAATCTCCGCGCCGTACACTTCGCAGATCGCCTGATGCCCAAGACAGATCCCCAGAATGGGGATCTCCCCGGCGAAACGCCGGACGACCTCCTCGCAAATCCCGGCCTCCTTCGGCCGCCCGGGGCCGGGGGAAATGATGATCTGAGCCGGCTGCAGCTCCTCTATTGCCGCGACGGTGATTTGGTCATTGTAAACCACGCTGATCTCCGGCGTTATCGCGCCCGCCAGCTGATACAGGTTGTAAGTGAAGCTGTCGTAATTATCAATTATCAGCACCAAAGTTATACCCCCTCGCTGTTCTGTAAAGCTTCCATAACCGCCCGCGATTTATTAAGCGTCTCGCGGTATTCCCTTTCCGGCACGCTGTCCGCCACAATGCCCGCCCCGGACTGAACGTAAACAGTCCCCTCCTTCAGTACCGCCATCCGGATGCCGATACACATATCCATGTTGCCAGCGAAATCAATATAGCCAATCGCGCCGCCGTACACGCCGCGTTTGACCCCCTCAACCCGGTCAATAATCTCACAGGCCCGCTTTTTCGGCGCTCCGGACAGAGTCCCGGCCGGCAGGGTCGCCGCAATCACGTCGAGGGCGTCATTACCGGCGCGCAATGTGCCGGTAACCTGCGAAGCAATGTGGCTGACATGGGAAAACCGCTTAATCTGCCGGTATTCGCGGACTTTAACACTGGTAAAGTTACTGACCCGCCCGATATCGTTGCGGGCGAGATCCACCAGCATATCGTGCTCAGCCAGCTCCTTTGCGTCGCTCAACAGGGCTTCGAGCAGCGCATCGTCCTCTTCCTCAGTGGCGCCCCGCGGGCAGGTGCCCGCCAAAGGAAATGAACTAACCGTTCCATCCCGCAGGGCCACAAGAGTTTCCGGTGAAGAACAGGCAATCTCCAGATCATCCAGACGCATATGCACCATGTAGGGTGAGGGATTAGTGGTGCGCAGCAAACGGTAGGTGTTCATCAGGCTGCCTTTGAAAGGCGCCTGGAACCGGTTGGAAAGTACCGCCTGAAAAATATCGCCTTCAACGATATGTTCCTTGACCTTGCCGATCATGGCGGCGAATTCCCCTTCCGTAAACAAAGGCCTGAATTCGCCGCAGACGGCAGAGGGCTCATCAATACAGGCGTCCCCATCCATAATTATCCGCTCGATATCCTTCAGTTCCATAACCCCTTGAATGTAGTTGTTTTCTATGTCTTGCGCCGGGATATTGACAATGACAAAAATCTTTTGCCGGAAATGGTCAAAGGCAATCACTCTGTCTATGAGCATCAAATGAAAATCCCGGAAGCCTTCCTGATTGGCAGCGCTAAGCTTTAGGCCGGGAATAAAGCGCTTGACGAAATCATAGGCAAAATAACCGACAAATCCGCCGGTGAAAGGAGGCAGATAAGGGAGGCGCGGGCTTTTAAACCGGTCCAGGTAATCCCTGATTACAGCGAGCGCATCCTGTTGTTCCAGGCTTTTTTGCATCCCGTTGACTACCGTAACCCGATCATCCGTTCCGTAAATGCTCAACACCGGTTTATAGCCCATAAAAGTGTAGCGGCCCCAACTGTCGCCGCCGCTCACACTTTCCAGAATAAACCATTGGCCGCTTTGTTTGCTGATCCGCTGCAAAACATCAATGGGCGTTTTCCGGTCGGAGAATAGCTCCAGCGCAATGGGGACAGTCGTGTTGCTTGCGGCGAGTTGTTTCGCTTCGCTTAAATCAGGATAAATCATTGTCCTTCCTCCTTTTTCGCACTTCTTTTTAGCACCTTTTTAACACCTGGGGAAAAAATAAAAAATCCCTGACAAAGCAAACGCTTTATCAAGGACGAATAATTACTTATCCATGGTGCCACCTTGGTTTACGGCCCAAAGCCGCAATCTCAGCAGGATACCAGCATATCCCCCGCAACTGACGTATGCGTCACGTCATGGAATACTCGGCGCTAAAACGCCTTTGACCATGCCCTCAGCAGTCCATTTAACAGTCTGCCTTTCTATCCGGCTCTCAGCTGCCCCGGAATCTCTGTACAGCGCATCTACTGTTTTTATCTCTGCTTCAACGGTTTAGCAATATAAAATTTTTAACATCATATCCTGTGTTGGCGTAAATGTCAATCAATAATTTACTCAACTTTCGGAGTTGACAAAAAACGTGTTACTGGTCAGACCCTGTGTTTGTTAGTACCAGCCCAGGCCCGTAAAGTTATTAACCGTAAGCGATTTCTCGGAGAGCATGAGCGCACGGTTAATAACTTTCGGGCCGGCTTGATGCGAAAGCAGTAACGTGTGACCAGTAACTGATACCAATTGACGGCTAGTTCGCAAGATCCTTTAATTTGCTCTGCACCATCTGTGAATACAACTGAGATTTGGCGTAATGCGTTAACGCATCGCTCCAAAGCTGCATTTGCTCCGCGTCGCTCAGCCCGTTCGCTTTAGCTAAATAGGCAAAACCGGCTCTGTCCATACCGTATTCAAGTTCCTGTGCGGCAACATCAAGAAGCCCTCTGATGGACTCGGATACATTATATGTGAGATATGCGGCATGCGCATTCAGCTGCTTAACATAAAGATTCCGGGCTGCCCAATAGTAGCTCTCCGCTGTGCCTTCCGCGCTGGTTGCAACAGCGTAAGGATTTTTTCCCAAGGTTAGTTTTAAATATTCGCCTGTAGAGCCGCCCGGCAGACCAGCGCCGCCTGGAGTTCCAACCTGTAGATACGCAGTTAGATCCGCCGGTTCGAATACGATCTGGGCAACGCTCGATGTGTTGTTGTTCACACTGGGAGAGCCGGGATCGTTATAGTGCCATTTCATAGTTTTGGAATCCAGCCAATCATCGGAACTATAAGCAGCTTTAGCTGTTTCTAATGAAACGGCGCCCTTTGCGGCTGCGTTCTTGATGTGATCAAACATTGTTACATAACGATTCATCGAAGTATAGATTCTTTCCGGCGGTCCATTGAATTTCTGCAGAGATGGATTGACCAGATGGTTCGTCTGCACCAGAAAAGGCGCATTCTCGCCGGCGTCGCCCGGTTTCCGGATAGCGAAAGCGTTAGACAGGCTTTCTACTGCCATAATATTTCCCTCAGGGCTGCTCATCAAGAACGCTCCGGTAACTCCGGCACGCGGAGTTTCTTGCAGGAATTTGGCTGCTTCGTCGGGTGTATTGGCGTATTGACTCAAATAGTGAAAGTATACTTCGGTTGCAACACCCCAGATGGGTTCGCCCCATTGAGCAGTTAATACCCACGAGAAGCCTTTACTGTTCATGCCCCCGTTACTTGCCACCGAACCCGCGCAAGCCTTCGAAATAAAGCTGTTGCCTTCCTCGGGGAAAGCTATTATAATGACTTCGTTCAGCCTTTCTTTTGGTACCATTTCGGTTATACCGACAATAGGCTTGCCATCAGCTGTCGCGCTCCCCTCGGCGGCGAAAGCGGTACAACCGTGGATATCCCCTCGAGCCGGATCGGCTTTAGCTACCTGCGGAAGAGTAAGACCCGTCTCTTTCGGATATGGGGTATTCAGAGCCGGACGACACCACATTACTGCCGGATAAACTGTGGTCAATACCAGGTCATAATAATCCACATCATATCCTTTGTCCTTTAAACCTTCCTGCATGCCTTCCAGCCATAGCCTTAGTCCAGAATCATATTTATCGGCGTAATAAGACCATACTTTCATATCGCTGGCGGTTAATTCTTCTCCGTATTGAGCGATGACTCTGCTCTTCAATATATTAATATTGCGGAAGATAAGATCGGCGGCTTGTATACCGTATTGATGACCCATTTCTTTATTAGAGCCTGACACAACAATTACAGTAGGACTGGCTGAAGTGGCCTGGACGTCCGGGATTTCCAAAGCCGTGGCTATACCGAAGCTGCTCAGGCACAAACTAATGACAAGTACGACGCAAAATATCACTGGTAATAGTTTTTTCATACTAACCCCCCCAAATAATCAATTTATGCCTCTTTTACTCCAAGGCCGGTATTCATCAAGCATAACCCGCTGATGCCAAGTTACTGGTCAGACCAGTAACGTTTGTTAGTACCCGTAGCCCAGGCCAGTAAAGTTATTAACCGTAAGCGATTTCTCGAAGAGTATGAGCGCACGGTTAATAACTTTACGGGCCGGCTTGATGCGAAAGCAGTAACGTGTGACCAGTA
>WQUS01000387.1 GCA_009781965.1 Bacillota bacterium
TCCCCATAAACCCGCAGTTGGGAAACACGGCGCTGACGTTAAATATGCTGCGCTGCTTTTGGGGCTTGCGGCGGAATAAAAACGTGGCAATGAATATCCCTAAGGTATGTACCACAATGGCAATCACGGCGGTTTTGCCCAAGCCAAGCACTAAATCAGGGGTTAGCCGCACCGCGTTAAACGACTCGACAACGATACAGGGCGTAGCGAAATACAGTACGATATTGGTCATCTGGGTGGCGCTGTCTTTAGTCAACCACTTAAGTTTTGTGGCGGCGCCGCCAACCGCGATTAAAATAAATAAAATGATTACTTCCGTCGCGACCAGAAATATATTTGCCAGCAAGTACCACACCGCTTTCGTTACTGTTCACACGTTACTGTTCGGCACCATCCGGCCCGCAAACCCGTTAACCGTGCGCTCATACTCTCCGAGAAATCGCTTACGGTTAACGGGTTTGCGGGCCTGGGCTAGTGGTGCTAACAAACACAGGGTTTGACCAGTAACCCGCTTTCCTTGTTTCCCACTGCTAAATATTCTCGTTTCCCCCTGATAAATCCTGGCCCGGAAAACTGAAAACAGGGTTTATTGACACATAGTTTTTTCTTTTTTTAAAAAAAATATAAAAAATGATTGGGGGTGGGTTTTCTGGTCGGGAGAATGAAAAGAAACCTGGTTTTCATTATTGGCGTAGGATTATTGATTGTGATTGTCTCTTGGGGCGTGGGGGGGCAAAAATTTGAGTCCGGCGCCTGGTTGACGCCCACACCCGGCGTCGCGGAGGCCAAGCAATCCGGCGGTTCCCGCGGTACGGTCAGAACGTCACAGGAAGTGATGTTGCTGGCCCGGGTTATTGAAGGTGAAGCTTCCGGCGAGCCGTTAGCGGGGAAGATCGCGGTGGGCGCGGTAATTTTGAACCGCGTCAGGAATGCCGCCTTTCCCAAAACCTTGGCGGCAGTGGTTTACCAACCGTCTGCTTTCGAATCGGTACGCAACGGTCAGATTAACCGGCCGGTGAGTAAAGAGTCCGTTAATGCCGCCTGGCAGGCCATGGCCGGCGCTGATCCTACCGGGGGGGCCACTTTCTTTTGGAATCCCGCCAAAAAGGTTAGCGCATGGATTTGGAGCCGGCCAATTGTTGCCCGGATAGGCGCTCATGTTTTTGCCCGCTGAGCGGTGGATTAATCATTTGCGCCGGCGGGCCGGATTATTTGTCCCGGAGAAGTGATTTCCCAGTGAGGAGTGGAGGCAATTGTACAGAAGATGGTTTCTGCCGCTGAGTCTGTTGGTTCTGGCTGTGGCGGCCGGTTATTGGGGATACGGCCAGCAGCAGGAGAACCGCCGGCTGAAGGTAACTATTGATAACAACTACCAGCGCGCTTTTTATGACTTATCCGACCACGTGCAGAATGCCGAGGTGCTGCTGGGTAAATCCCTGGTATCGGCAGATCCCCTCCAAAACCAGCGGCTTTATGAGCAAGTGTGGGATCAGGCCAACCTGTCGCTGGTCAGCTTGGCTCAGCTGCCGGCGGAGGACGGGCTGTTGGCCCGGACCGCCAAGTTCATTACTCAGCTTGGTGATTACGCCCGGGTGATGTCTGACCAGAGCGCTTTGGGGAAAAACGCCACTAACGAACAGTGGCAGACATTAAACCGGCTTTACAACCAGGCCTCCAGCTTAAACAGCGAGCTGGGCAAAATTGACGCCGTTGCCGCCGAGAGCAGATTCAGTTCCGCCGCCTTGGCCGTAAGCGGTGTGCGGCAGGCTCAGGCTGACGCCGGGCGGGCCCGGACGGGCGGCAACTTTCAGGCGGTTGACAGGCAAATGCAGAAGTATCCTACTTTGATTTATGACGGGCCTTTTTCCGACCACCTGGACAGCGGTAAAGCCAGGGGGATCAGCGGTAATCACATCTCCCGGGCCCGGGCGGAACGGGTGGCGCTGCAGTATTTTGCAGCGGTTGAACCGAAAGATGTTGTGGCTCGGGTCGCCAGTTCCGTGGGCGGCAATATCCCGGCCTACCGGGTGGAAATAACCGGGCGTGCCAGGAGCCGGGGAACGGGCGAAACGGTGGTGGCCGATGTTACCAAACAGGGCGGCCGCCTGCTGTGGCTGCTTGACCAGCGGGATGTCGGCGGAGCGAAGCTTAGTTTGGCGGAAGCGAGTCAAAGGGCGATGGCCTACCTGAAAAAACAGGGCTATAGTTCGATGAAGGAAAGTTACCACCAGCTGAATGGCAATCGGGTGCTCTTTAATTTTGCCTGGATGCAGGATGGGGTGGTCATTTATCCCGATCTGGTGAAAGTTACGGTGGCGCTGGATAACGGAGGCATTGTGGCTGTTGATACCCGTTCTTATCTGATGTCCCATTGGCACAGGGAGCTGCCGCGGCCTCAATGGTCCGTCAAGCAGGCCCTGGCCCGGGTGAGCGATAAGCTGACGGTTACTACTCCGGGCCGGCTGGCCCTGATCCCGGTAGGCGCCGGGCAGGAGCAACTGACTTGGGAATTCAAGGGCTCCTTGGCTGGGGATGTGTACCTGGTTTACATTAGCGCCATGGACGGCCGGGAGGTAAACTTGCTCCGCCTGATTGAGAATAAGGATGGCGCCCTGACCTTGTAAACTTACTACTGCCAGCGTTACTGTTCGGCATTGAGCCGGCCCGCAATAATATTAACCGTGCGCTCATGCTCTCCGAGAAATCGCTTACGGTTAATATTTTTGCGGGCCTGGGCTTGGAGTGCTAACGAACACTGAATAGTATCCTGCTTGCGGTACTGTTCGGCACCATCCGGCCCGCATAATTATTAACCGTGCGCTCATACTCTTCGAGAAATCGCTTACGGTTAATAATTATGCGGGCCTGGGCTAGTGGTGCTAACGAACACTGGCTAGTAACTGAGGCGGTTAGTTACTGGTCACACGTTACTGCTCAGCATCAAGCCGGCCCGTAAAGTTATTAACCGTGCGCTCATACTCTTCGAGAAATCGCTTACGGTTAATAACTTT
>WQUS01000388.1 GCA_009781965.1 Bacillota bacterium
TTAACCGTGCGCTCATACTCTTCGAGAAATCGCTTACGGTTAATAACTTTACGGGCCTGGGCTACGGGTACTAACAAACACAGGGTCTGACCAGTAACACCGGTAAACTGATATTGTCGGATTTGGCGCCAATCCATTTGCATAACGTACTATTTTAATACTATACTATTCCAGTCAACTTTGTGAACTTAATCACATAACTGCTTATAGAAAACCGCCTTTTTTATAAAGCAGTCGACTGCAAGTATTTTCTATTCCTGCGCAAGATCCATTTTTATCTTACCTGATTTGACATAAAATGTCCAGAACTTTCTATCGACAACTTTCGACAGGAACATTATAACATAAAAAATGCCAAAGGAAAACCCGGCCTGCTTAGACCGGGTTGCCGGTTATTCAACGGTTTTTCAATATTCACTGCCGGTTGCCCTACACAATCCCCTGAGCCAGCATAGCATTGGCTACTTTAAGGAATCCGGCGATGTTGGCGCCCTTCACCAGGTTGCCTTCATAACCATATTCCCAAGCCGCCATGTTGGTTTTGGCGTAAATATTAACCATGATATCCTTAAGCTTGGCGTCCACTTCCTCAAAGGTCCAGGAAAGGCGCATGCTGTTCTGGGACATCTCCAGGGCGGAAACAGCCACGCCGCCGGCGTTGGCCGCCTTGGATGGAGCAAAAAGAATCTTGTTGGTCTGGAAGGTTTTAATTGCTTCCGGCATCGAAGGCATATTGGCGCCCTCCGCCACGGCGATAACCCCATTTTCCGCCAGCTGCGCAGCCAGTTTGCCGTCCAGCTCATTCTGGGTGGCGCAGGGAAGAGCGATATCACATTTAATGGACCAAATACCCTGGAAGCCTTCGTGATATTCGGCCTTGGGATGGTATTCAGTGTAAGTGCTGATTCTCTTTCTTTCAATTTCCTTGATTTGCTTCATGGTGCCCAGGTTAATGCCGTTCGGATCGTAAATATAACCGTTGGAATCGCTCATGGCCACCACCAGAGCCCCGTTTTGCTGGGCTTTTTCGGCCGCGTAAATGGCCACGTTGCCAGAACCGGAAATGACCACTGTTTTGCCCGCCAGAGTTTGTCCATTGGCCTTAAGCATTTCGTCAAGGAAATAAATCAAGCCATAGCCGGTAGCCTCGGTTCTGGTCAAGCTGCCGCCGTAAGGCAGTCCCTTGCCGGTGAGAACGCCGCCATACAGACCGGTAATTCTTTTATATTGACCGTACATGTAGCCAATTTCCCGGCCGCCGACGCCGATATCGCCGGCCGGCACGTCAACATCCGCCCCGATATGCCGATATAATTCGGTGATAAAACTCTGACAGAAGCGCATAATTTCGTTTTCCGATTTTTCTTTGGGATCGAAGTCGCTGCCACCTTTACCGCCGCCAATCGGCAACCCGGTTAAAGCGTTTTTAAATATTTGTTCAAAGCCGAGAAACTTTACCACGCTCTGGTTGACGGAAGGATGGAAGCGCAGCCCGCCCTTGTACGGTCCGATGGCGCTGTTAAACTGAACCCGGAAGCCCCGGTTAACCTGCACCCGACCCTGGTCGTCCACCCAAGGCACCCGAAAAGTTATTTGCCGCTCCGGTTCCACTATTCTGGCTAAAATACCAGCTTCCACATACTCGGGGCGTCTTTTCAGCACCTGGTCCAAAGATTCAAGCACTTCCAAAACCGCCTGATGGAATAACGGCTCACCGGAATTTCTTTTGGTTACCTGCTCCATTACCCCTGTAATCACTTGCTGTTGGTCCACTAAAAATGCCTCCCCTTATTTTTACTACCTGCTTGAACGTATCTTGAATGTCTATTGAACGTTTTATATTATACCACAGCCGTTTATTAGGAGGTAGCTATAATCGACAAGAACACAGTATTCAAGATTCGAAGTTCGAAGTTGGAGGTTCGAATAAGAGCGCTGTTGGCATAACCGGCTTGACCATCATTGATTGGCGTGAGCAGGGGCTGAGGCTCGGTTTGTTTTAGTTATCCCCGCCGGAACGATGCTCCAATTCAGATTGGAGTTTAGCCATCTGATCACGAAGTTTTGCAATCTCTTCATCTTTCTCTGCAACGACACCTTGCCATTTTTCCCGTTCTTCACGGCGGGCATGGCCAAGGGCCGAAGCCTCGTCATGCCGCGCCTTGGCACGCAGACGCTCTATTTCCTTAAATTCGTTCGTCGCCGTTATGCTCCGGTATGCCCCAATTGCCTTTTCCATTATCGGCACCTCCAGCGCTTCTATTTGTTTTAGCTCTTCTTCCGTTTCCGCCTGGAACAGTTTCAGCCACAACATCAATTCGTCGTCGGGACCGACCAAGGCGGGCAGTTTAGGCAGTTCGTAATAGTGCAAACTCAGTTTGTCCGTCAGCAATGTGTGACGCGTGGCTTCAAGAGTCAGGAATTCAGAATGGAACTCCGCGCATTCGAATAGGTTGAAATGTAAGATGCTGATTATGACCACCCGGGGCAAGTCTGAATATTGCTCTCCTTCGCTAAGAGCAGCTGAGTACTCCCGCGCCCAATAGTACAGCGATCTTTCCGGGTAATCGCCGTCGTTGCGGACTTGGATTTCCAGGTCCACCCGCCGGCTGTTCACTATCATATTAATATCCAGCCGGCAGAATTTATCGCCTAAATTGTCCGGCGGTATTTCAGGGTTGGTGATTTCAAACTGTTCGATGCTTTCGAGCCTGATATGCAGCAGGTTTGAGACAAGCTTTTTCAATAGTTCGGGATACTGCACGAACAACATTTTGAACAGCGTATCGCTTTTGAACGTGTATTCCAGCTTGGTCATCTGCATACCTCCCGTGTTAAATATTGTAACCTATCCGCCGATTAATTACAACGGTGGGAACGGCGCTTAAACCCACGGCTGCCGTGAGTTGTTACTGGTCAGACCAGTAACGTTTGTTAGTACCCGTAGCCCAGGCCCGTAAAGTTATTAACCGTAAGCGATTTCTCGAAGAGTATGAGCGCACGGTT
>WQUS01000389.1 GCA_009781965.1 Bacillota bacterium
CTGTAAAATATTTTAGTGATCTGTGAGTGTTCTATTGATTGGAGGAAAATTAAATGTCCGAAATAGTAGCGGAAAAAGGAACGTGGACGGTTAAAAAGGGCCTGGCTGAAATGCTCAAGGGCGGCGTAATTATGGACGTCACCACTCCGGAGCAGGCTAAAATAGCTGAAGAGGCCGGCGCCTGCGCCGTGATGGCCCTGGAAAGGGTGCCCGCCGATATCCGCGCTGCCGGAGGCGTGGCGCGTATGGCTGATCCCACCATTATTCAGCGGATTATGGACACGGTGACCATTCCGGTAATGGCCAAAGCGAGGATCGGACATTTTGTGGAAGCCCAAATTCTCGAAGCGCTGGGCGTGGATTATATAGACGAAAGCGAAGTGCTGACCCCGGTGGACGACAAGCACCACATTGATAAGCATGCTTTTAAGGTGCCCTTCGTGTGCGGCTGCCGCAACCTGGGCGAAGCGCTGCGGCGCATCGGCGAGGGCGCGGCTATGATCAGGACCAAGGGCGAGCCCGGCACCGGCAATGTGGTGGAAGCCGTGCGGCATATGCGGATGGTGATGGGCGAGATTCGCCGGATCCAAAACATGCCCCGGGAGGAACTGATGAACGTAGCCAAGGAAATGGGCGCTCCTTACCATCTGTTGTTGGAGGTAGCCCAGGCGGGCGCGCTGCCGGTGGTAAATTTCGCGGCCGGCGGAATTGCAACCCCGGCTGACGCCGCTTTAATGATGCAACTGGGCTGCGACGGCATCTTCGTGGGTTCGGGGATCTTTAAATCCAATGATCCCAAGGCGCGGGCCAAGGCTGTCGTGGCCGCCACTACCCATTACAATGATCCCAAAATTTTGGCTGAGATATCCAAAGATCTGGGCGAAGCGATGCCGGGCCTGGAGATCTCGTCTATTACGCCGGAGCAGCGGATGCAGGACCGGGGCTGGTGATTTCGAGGTTCGAGGTTCGAAGTTCGAGGTTCGACAGTAAAGGTCCGGAATTCGAGGTTCGTGAGTAGAGGCTCGGGGTTCGAAGTCTTTTCGAGGTTCGAGGTTCGATAGTAAAGGTCCGGAATTCGAGGTTCGTGAGTAGAGGTTCAAAATTCGAACCTCGGGGCTCTAGGTTCTTATGCGGGGCGAAAAAAGGAGCAACTAGTATGCAGGTGGGTGTGCTGGCTTTACAGGGCGCCTTTCGGGAACACCAACGGGCGTTTGAGAAGTGCGGCGCCGCTGCCAGGCAGGTGCGCAAACCGGAGGAACTGAAGGGGTTGGACAGGCTGGTGATCCCTGGCGGGGAAAGTACCGTCATGGGCAAGCTGATGGGGGAATTTAATCTGCTGGAGCCGATCAAAGGCCTGGCAGCGGAAGGTATGCCTGTTTTTGGCACCTGCGCCGGTTTAATTATGTTGGCCAAAAGAATTCGTCAGGGGCGGCAAACGAGCCCGTGTTTGGCAACCCTAAGTTTGATGGATATGGAAGTGGAGCGCAATGCTTTTGGCCGGCAGGTGGATAGCTTTGAAGCCGATCTGTCTGTGACCGGACTGGGAGAGCAGCCCTTGCGGGCTGTGTTTATCAGGGCGCCCTATATCACCGTGGCGGACGACGGGGTGGAGGTACTGGCCCGTTACGGGGATAAGATTGTGTGCGCCAGGCAGGGCCCTTTCCTGGCCTGTGCCTTTCATCCGGAACTGACCGATGATTTGCGTTTGCACCGCTTTTTTTTAACCCTAAAATAAACTGTTGCAAAAGGAAAAACGTTGTAGTAATATTGATGAAGCGATATTTTTCATCATTTAACAGCAAGCAAAATTTAACATAAGCAAACCCGATGCAGGGGTAAAGTAACTGCCAGTATTGTTTCAGGGAGCCGGTGGGCGGTGTGAACCGGTACGTGCTGTTGGTGAAAAGGCTCCCCGGAGGGGATTCGCTGAAACAAAAAGTAGGCGAATACGGATATCGAATCCGTTATTTAAATGAAGCGGGCCTCAAAGACCGGTGATTTGTGCCGGGATGGGGCCAATCCGGGTGGTACCGCGGGAATTAACCTCTCGTCCCTGTGAAATTATACAGGGAGTGGGAGGTTTAATTTTTTGTATTAGCCTGAACGGAACGTGTAGCTGTCATTTCATTTGCGATTATAGCGATTACAGCGAGGATAGCGATTATAATTGTGTAAGGAGAGGATTAAGGATGAAGGATAAAGCCTATTTGATGATTCCGGGACCGACGCCGGTGCCCCCTGCGGTGACCGGAGCCATGACTGCGCCGGTAATCGGCCACCGCAGCGAGAGTTTTCAGGTTTTGTACAGCGGCATTATCGCTAAGGTGCAGCAGCTGTTTCAAACCAAAAATGAAATTTACGTGCTGACCAGTTCCGGCACCGGAGGGATGGAGTCGGCGGTGGCCAATACCGTAAGCCCCGGCGACAAAGTGCTCACGCTGGTGGCAGGTAAATTCGGCGAACGCTGGACCGAGCTTTGTAAAGGGTACGGCGCCGAGGTGATCGAGGAGAATTTCCCCTGGGGTACCGCCGTGGATGTGCAAGTAGTTAAAAATATTTTGGCGGCGCACCCGGATATTAAGGTGGTATTTGCTACTCAGAATGAGACTTCCACCGCGGTGGTGAACGATATTGAAGCCATCGGTAAAGCCGTCGCCGCCACCCCGGCTCTGTTTGTGGTTGACGGAGTCAGCGGCGTGGGCGGTATTGAAATTAAGGTGGACCAATGGCAGGTGGATATCCTGACCACCGGCTCCCAAAAATCGCTGATGCTGCCGCCCGGTCTGGCGCTGCAGAGTATCAGCGCCAAAGCCTGGCCGGTGATTGAAGAGAATAAGTCGCCCCGTTATTATTTTGATCTGCGCAAGGCCAGAAAACAGTATGCCAAATGGAATACCTCCTTTACCCCGGCGGTATCGCTGTTCATCGGTTTAAACGCCGCTTTGGATTTGATGCTGGCCGAGGGCATGGATAACGTGTATGCCAGACATAAGCGGCTG
>WQUS01000390.1 GCA_009781965.1 Bacillota bacterium
ACCTGGGTGCAGTTCAGAACCAGCTATTTTCTTTACGCTTTGCTGTTTGTTATCTTTGATGTGGAAACAATTTTTCTTTATCCCTGGGCAATAATATTCAAGTCGATGTGGTTTTTTGCGTTTATTGAAATGATTATTTTTATCTTTATCCTTATTGTGGGCTTGTGGTACGCCTGGAAGGAAGGTGCGTT
Organism: Bacillota bacterium; assembly: GCA_009781965.1. GTDB lineage: Bacteria > Bacillota > Desulfotomaculia > Desulfotomaculales > Desulfallaceae > BRH-c8a. Next base: position 192 of record WQUS01000390.1, read on the forward strand.
GGAATGGCAGTAAACAAAGAAAAGCCGGGCATTGAGACAGTTAAAAACGAAGTGTGGGCTCCCGAATACTTTGGGACCAACCCGGACTACCACAATTTATATCCGGTTAAAAGGGTTATTTCGGCCGCTCCGCTGGAAAAGATTCTGAACCTGGCCCGGGCGCATTCCATTTGGCCCCTGGGTTTTGGTTTGGCCTGTTGCGCCATCGAGGCTCTGATGGGCGCCAACGGTCCCCGCTACGACCTTTCCCGTTTTGGCTATGAGGTTATGCGCGGTACCGTCCGTCAAGCCGACGTGATGGTGGTGGCCGGTACGATCACAAAAAAATCGGCGCCTTTTGTGTTGCGTTTATGGGAGCAGATGCCGGAACCCAAATGGTGTATCGCCGTGGGCAGCTGCGCTATTTCCGGTGGTCCTTTTGTAGATTCCTATTATGTGATCCCAGGCGCTAACAAGGTGGTGCCGGTGGACGTGTATATACCCGGTTGTCCCCCCCGGCCGGACGCTATTTTGGAAGGATTTCTGATGCTGAAGGATAAGATCCTTCAGAAACGCAAGGTGGTGACCGGGCAGTGAAACAAATATCGCCAGCGCCGCTGGAGGAGATTAGACAAAAATTTTCCTATGTTGAACTTGATGAGAGACAAAATATCATTGTGCCGGCCGATAAGCTTTTGGAACTGATGAAGGGCTTGAAGGATGAATTTGCCTTTGACTTTTTGACCAACGAAACGGCGGTTGATTATCCCGAGGAAAGCAAATTGGAAATGGTTTATAATCTCAATTCTATTTGCCATGGTTATACGGTGATGGTTAAAGCCTGCGTTGCCAGGGATAACCCCGAAGTGCCGTCCCTGTTTCCCATTTGGGGCGGAGCCAACTGGCAGGAACGGGAGATTTACGACCTGTTGGGCATCGTTTTTACCGGCCATCCCAACCTGAAGCGGATCCTGTTGGACGATAGGTTTGACGGCTACCCGCTGCGCAAGGACTTTCAGTGGGAAAGCGGCAGGGAGTAACCCTTTTAAGGATTAGAAGAGGTGTAGCCAATGTTAAAGACGCAAGAATACACTTTGAATTTTGGTCCCCAGCACCCGGCCACCCACGGCGTCTTCCAGGTGATCCTTACCCTGGACGGGGAAAAAATCGTCAAAGCGGAACCAATCTGCGGCTATTTGCACCGGGGTATTGAGAAGCTGGCGGAAGCCCGCACTTACACCCAGGTAATTCCTTACACCGACAGGATGGATTACCTGGCGGCCATGCTGCAGAACCTGGGCTACGTGCAGGCGGTGGAAAAGCTGATGGAGATTGAGGTGCCGGAAAGAGCCGAATACTTGCGGGTTATTACCGGCGAGTTATCCCGTTTGACCAGCCATGTATTGGGTACCGGCGTGTACGCTCTGGATATCGGCGCCTTTACCGGGTTCCTGGTTTGTTTCCGGGAAAGGGAAAAAATGATGGATCTGTTGGAGGAATTGACCGGTTCCCGCATGACCCTTAGCTATGCCCGCATTGGCGGCGTGGCTGACGACGCTCCCGAGGGCTGGCTGGATAAGGTTGATCAGCTGATGGACGCCATGCCGGGCTATATCGATGAGTACAACGGTCTGATTACCGGTAATGAAATATTTCAGGCCCGGACCAAGTTTGTAGGTCAATTAAGTCCGGAAACCGCCGTCAATTACAGTTTAAGCGGCCCGGTGCTGCGCGGCAGCGGGGTTAACTATGACCTGCGCAAGAACATGCCCTACGGCATTTACGACCGGTTTGACTTTGAAGTGCCCCTGGGCACCAACGGCGATTGCTTTGACCGGTTCTACTGCCGGGTACGGGAAATGGAACAGTCCGTGCGGATTATCAAACAAGCGGTGGAACAAATCAGGGAAGTGGACGGTCCGGTGATGGGCAAGGCGCCCAAGGTGCTGAAGCCGCCGAAGGGCGACGTTTATCATGAGATCGAATCGTCCAAGGGCATCATCGGGTATTACGTAGTCAGTGACGGCAGCAACAAGCCCTACCGGGTGCATGTGCGCCGGCCGTCCTTTGTTAACCTGGGCTATCTGGATGAAATGGTGCGCGGGTATTTAATCGCGGACCTGGTGGCCATTCTGGGCAGTATTGATATTGTGCTTGGCGAAGTGGACTGTTAGCAAATACGGGATCATAGGGGAGAAGAGGCATGTTGGAAAATTTATTTGTCGGTATAGCCCACTGGCTCAGAGCTCTGCTCGGCGGCACCGGTATTTTACCGGTTGAGATTACCGAGTCGATAGTGTTTCTGGTTAAGCTGGTGGCTGTTCTGATATTTATTTTGCTTAATGCTCTGTGGTTGGTTTACATGGAGCGCAAAGTTGCCGCCTACATGCAGGCCCGCATAGGCCCCAACCGTGTTGGTCCCAAAGGCTTACTGCAAACTACCTGTGATATCGGCAAGCTGATTAGCAAGGAGATTATTATCCCCAAAAATGTGGATCTGGTGGTATTTTTACTGGCGCCAGTGCTGATTTTTGTGCCGACATTAATGGTTTTCGCGGTAATCCCTTTAGGCAAAAACATGGCGGCCTTGGATCTGAATATCGGGCTGTTTTACCTGCTGGCGATCGCTTCGGTGTCCAGCTTGTTCTTTTGGATGGCCGGCTGGTCCTCCAATAGCAAGTACTCGCTGGTGGGCAGTATGCGTGTGGTGGCGCAAATGGTTAGTTATGAATTACCGTTGATCTTATCCCTGCTGGGTGTGATCATGATTACGGGCAGCCTGAATATGTCTGCCATTATTGATGCCCAGACCAAGGTCTGGTTCATTTTTACCCAGCCGATCGCTTTTTTGATTTACTTTATTGCGGCGGTGGCGGAAACCAACCGGACCCCCTTTTGCCTGGTGGAAGGCGAGTCGGAGATTATCGCCGGTCCTTACACCGAATACGGCGGTATGGCCTTCGCGATGTTCTTTCTGGCTGAATATGCCAACATCATGGTGATTTGCGCTGTTACCACCATCGTATTCCTGGGCGGTTGGCACGCTCCCTTTGAAGCGTTTGCAATCGGGGGCGCCCATGTGTTTACCTGGATTCCTTCCTGGGTTTGGTTTTTCCTTAAAATGTACGCCTTGATTTTTGTGGTTATGTGGTTCCGCTGGACCTTCCCCCGGATCAGGGTGGACCAATTGATGGGGTTTGGCTGGAAAGTTTTAGTGCCGCTTGCCCTGGCTAATATTTTTGTGACCGGGATCGGGATTTACATTTACAAGGCGATAGGGTGGTGACGGCATGTTTGGCAAAGGTTTACTCAAAGGCATGGGAATCACCTGGAAGGAATTTTGGTCCGAGAAATTAACCGTTGAGTACCCGGATAAACTGCACCCGACGCCGGAGCGTTTCCATGGCAAGTTTACCCTGGACGTTGACAAATGCATCGCTTGCAGTTTATGCGCCAATGCCTGTCCCAACCGGGTAATCACCTTGAACAAACAAAAGGTGGGCAAAAAGCAGTACCTGACCGAATATGTGATGGATATTCAGTACTGCCTGTTTTGCGGGCTGTGTGTGGAAGCGTGCAATAAGGACGCGATTCACTTTTCCCGGGACTTCAATATGAATCAGTATTTCCTCAAAGATATACCGCTGGTGCTGGTCCGCCGGGAAGCCCCCGACGAACCGGAGGAAGAGCCGGAGGAGGCTGCGGAGAAGCCCCAACCGAAGGCTAAAGCCGGAGACGGTGCGGCTAAGCCCCAGCCAAAGGCGGAAGCCGGGGACAGCGCTGAGAAGCCCCAGCCGAAGGCGGAAGCCGGAGACGGTGCGGCGAAGCCCCAGCCGAAGGCCGAGGCAGAGACGGAAGCCGGGGAAAATCAAGACCTAACCGAAGCTGCCCCGCCCGATGAGGCTCCCGCGAAGGAGGGTCAGTAACAGATGATAAACAGTATCTACTCTGTTTTGGCATTCTACGGATTGGCGACTGTGATTGTGGTAGCGGCTATCCTGGTAGTGCTGATGCGCAATATTATGCACTCGGTGTTGTTTCTGGCCGTTACTTTTATCGCTATGGCCGGTATGTTTCTCCTGCTGGACGCCGATTTCCTTGCCGCGGTGCAAATACTGGTGTACGCCGGCGCGGTATGTATCATGCTGGTTTTTGCGATTATGGTAATCCGGCGGACGGATATGGCTGAGACCAACCTGTTTAACAGGCAAGTTCTGGCCGGAGTTGGTTTGACTGTGTTAACGCTGGCTTTGGGCACAATTTTTGGCGGGCGGACCGCCTGGACACAATTGGTGACTCACGAGGCGGTACCGAAAAACACTGTCCAGTATATCGGCGCGTTCATGCTGAGCAAGTACGTAATTCCGTTTGAAGTGGCCGCGCTGCTCCTGCTGGTGGCACTGGTGGGCGCCATTGTGCTGGCCAGAGATGAGGAGGTGAAGGATAATGCCGGAACTGACGATTACTCTTAACCATTTCGTGGTCCTTTCGGCAATCCTTTTCTGCATCGGGCTTTTCGGCGTGTTTACCAAACGTAACGCCGTGGCGGTATTAATTTGCATTGAATTAATGCTGAACGCGGTAAATATTAACCTGGTGGCCTTCAGCAAGTTTATCACTCCCGGCTTATTTATCGGCCAGATTTTCTCTATTTTTGTCATTACCGTGGCGGCTGCCGAGGTGGGCGTGGGACTGGCCATCATCATCGCCATCTACCGCAATAGGCTGAACGTGGATTTGGATAATTTCGACTGGCTGAAGTGGTAGTATTCTCATGAGTGAAGGTAGGTGTTTAGGATAATGCTTGTTGAATTCGCGATGATGCATGCATGGTTGGTACCGCTTCTTCCCGCCCTGGCCTTTTTGCTGATTGTATTTTTGACCAGGCCTTTTGAAAAGCTTAGTTCGGCGATAACGGTAGGCGCCATGGCCATATCCTGTGTGATTGCCATCTTTGCCGCCTATGGCATATTTACCAACCATGAGTATGCAAACCAACCGCTGGTTTATGCTGCCAAGTGGCTCTCCCTGGGCAGTTCGGGGAGCGCCGATAGTCTGCTGGTTCAGGTGGGAGTACAGCTGGACCCGGTATCGGCCATGATGATGGTCATGGTCTCGTTTATAGCGACGTTTATTTTCCTGTATTCAGTTGGCTACATGAAAGGAGATCCGGGCTACTCGGTATTTTTCTCCTATTTGTCCCTGTTCGGCGCTTCCATGTTGTTGCTGGTTATTTCAAGCAACCTGCTGCAGATGTTCGTGGCCTGGGAACTGGTGGGCTTGTGTTCCTACCTGCTCATCGGATTCTATACCCATAAGATATCTGCCCGGGAAGCAGCCAAAAAAGCCTTTGTGACCTGTCGGGTTGCGGACTTTGGTTTGTTGCTGGGCTTGCTGGCTCTGCAAATCACTTTCCACACTTTGGACTTGGTGGAACTGGGGAACCGGATTCAGCACTTCGGCACATACGGCGTCAGCATCGGTATGTTAACCTTAATCGCGGTGCTGGTGTTTATCGGTCCCATTGGTAAATCAGGCCAGTTTCCGCTGCACGTGTGGCTGCCTGACGCCATGGAAGGTCCCACTCCGGTCAGCGCGCTAATCCACGCTGCTACCATGGTGGTGGCCGGCGTTTACCTGGTGGGCCGGACCATGTTTCTGTTCCACGAGGTTGAACCGGCTATGCAGCTGGTGGCCGTTACCGGCGGCTTTACGGCGCTGTTTGCCGCCAGCATTGCCCTGACGCAGAGGGAAATCAAACGTATTTTGGCTTACTCCACTGTCAGCCAGCTGGGTTACATGATGCTGGCTTTAGGGGTAGGCAGTCTGGGCGCCGGTATGTTCCACATGTGGACCCACGCTTTCTTTAAAGCGTTGATGTTCCTGGGCGCCGGCAGCGTGCTGACCGCCCTGCATCATAAAGCCGACGTGTGGGAGATGGGCGGTTTAATTAAGAAAATGCCCATTACCGGCTGGACATTTGTCATTGGCGGATTGGCCATCGCCGGCATCCCGCCTTTTGCCGGTTTCTGGAGCAAGGATGAAATTTTGTCGACTACTTTAGCCGAAGGGCACTATGTGCTGTTTGCCATGGCGGCCATAACCGCCTTTTTAACCGCTTTCTACATGTGGCGGATGATCTTCCTGGCTTTCTTTGGCGCGGAAAAACCGGAGAACCATCCCCAGGAGTCCCCCTGGACCATGACTGTGCCGCTGCTTGTGCTGGCGGTAGGCGCAATCGGCGCCGGCTGGCTTGGCACACCCTGGCACAACCTGTGGGCCGAGTGGATTTACTTCGGACATCCGCTGCACGAGGCCGCTAATTACCCGGTTATGCTGCTGTCTATTGTCCTGGCGGTGGGCGGTATTTATCTGGCCTACACCATGTACCTGAAAGACGTCCAAAAGAGACGGGCTCAACGGATGGCCGCCTGGTTCGGTCCGGTACATCGGATGTTGTACAATAAATACTATATCGACGAGCTGTACCTGTGGTTTAACCATGCGCTGGTTGATGGAGCAGCCAGGTTATTCTACCTGTTTGATATTTATGTGGTGGATGGCATTGTCAACGGTATCGGCGCTATTGCCAGAACGTCCGGCGACGGGTTGAGGGTATTTCAAACCGGCCGGCTGCAGAATTATGCCTTAATCTTTTTCCTGGGCGTGCTGGCGGTGGCCGTGTTGGTAACCCTTACCGGTCATGACGCCTTTAGCCAGGTTTTGGGAGGGGTGAAATAAATGGACTTTCCAATTCTGTTACTCACACTGCTTGCTCCCATTATAGCGGCTCTGGTATTGGTGTTCATACCCAAAGAAGAGCATCTGATCATCAAAAGCGTTGCCGCAGTGGGTACCTTTGTCTCCCTGGCTTTGAGCCTGTATGTTTATTTCACCTATGACAAGTCCTTGGGCGATTTGCAGTTTGTGATGCAAGTGCCTTGGATTCGTGATTTAGGCGTTACCTTTTACCTGGCGGTGGACGGCATTAGCCTGCCGATGCTGCTGTTGACCAACCTGATTGGCTTTTCGGCGATATTTGCTTCCTGGAACAACAGCAATCGGCCCAGAGAGTTTTTCATTCTGTTACTGCTCTTGATTGCCGGTGTGATGGGCACCTTTATTGCTCAAGATCTGTTCATCTTCCTGCTGTTCTATGAAGTGGTGGTTATCCCCATTTACATTATGGTAGTCATCTGGGGCAGTTCCAAGCGGGTGACCAAGGAATACGCCGGGATGAAGCTGACCATCTATCTGTTAATTGGTAGTGCTTTCCTGCTGGTAGGCGTCATCGCGCTGTTTGTCAAGACAACCGCCTTGACCGGAGCCCCGGATATGAGCTTTAAAGGACTGGCTTTAGCGGCGCGGGGATTGTCACAAGGCGACCAATTCTGGCTGTTCGGCTTGATGCTGCTGGGGTTTGGCTCATTGATTTCCATGTGGCCTTTCCACTCCTGGTCGCCCGACGGTTATGCCGGCGCCCCCACGGCGGTTAGTATGATTCACGCCGGAGTGCTGAAAAAAATCGGCGGTTATGGCTTGATTAAAATCGCGCTGTACATGCTGCCGCTGGGCGCCCATGACTGGGCTAAATATATGGCGGTGTTTGGCGTCGTCGGGGTGGCTTATGCGGCCTTCGGCGCTTTAGCCCAGAAAGACCTGAAATATGTCGTCGGTTACTCCAGCGTCAGTCACATGGGTTACGTTATTTTGGCCGTAGCTTCAATGAACGTAATCGGCCTGAACGGCGCCGTGGCCAATATGTTTGCTCACGGTGTGATGGCGGCCTTGTTCTTCTCCATGATTGGCTTTATCTACGAGAAGACCCATACCCGCTGGATTCCGGACATGGGCGGTTTGGCCCGTCAAACGCCGCGGCTGGCGGTGGGCTTTATGATGGCGGCCATGGCCTCCCTTGGTTTGCCCGGTTTGATTAGCTTTATCCCTGAATTTACCATCTTTTATGGCAGTTTTCAGGTTTATGGCGGTCTGGCGGTAGTTGGTATCGCCGGAATTATCATTACCGCCCTGTATGTGCTGCGGGCGGGGGCCAATACCTTGTTTGGTCCGCCTCGGCCGGAGTATAACCATCTTAAGGATATCCGCGGTCCGGAACTGGTGCCCCTGATTGTTCTGGGCACAGTGTTGGTGGTGGGCGGCTTGCTCCCGTCCCTGTTGTTCGGCATGATTGACAGCAGCGTTGTGCCTCTGCACGGGGCAATTAGCGACGCGTTACAGTTAGGGGGGAAGTTATAAATGACGTCATTTGAC
>WQUS01000391.1 GCA_009781965.1 Bacillota bacterium
TAACCGGGACTTTTCTGGGCGCCAAATATGCAGCCCCCCAGATGATTAAGCAAAAAAAAGGAAAAATCATTAATATTGCCTCGATATCCGGTCTGAACGGCTATGTTTACCCCTCTTATGCCGCTTCCAAAGCCGGGATAGTCAATTTAACCCGTGGTTTAGCTTGGGAATTGGGACCCCATGGCATTAATGTCAACTGCATTTGTCCCGGGCTGGTGCATACAAATCTTAACCAGTCACTGCTGGATAATCAAACCTTATACCAAAAAGTGATTGAAAAAATTCCGCAACGGCGGTTGGGTTTACCTCAGGAAGTTGCCGACACTGCCATATTCCTGGCCTGCGATCGTTCGGACTATTTTAATGGCGCGGCGTTGCCCCTGGACGGCGGATGCATCAGTTACTTTAACTTTTTTGAATAAATAATAATCGCCAATAGCAGTGCAAAAAGGATGATCATTATGAATACATTGATTCTTTTAATACTATCGGGACTAACGATCGGTAGTATCTACGGTTTGGTTGCTTTGGGTTTTACAATGATTTACACCTCCACCAAAGTATTTAATTTTGCCCAGGGTGAGTTTGTAATGCTTGGAGCCGTTCTGGCGGCAGTGTTTATCGGCTCATATCACATGCCCTATCCGTTAGCCATTAGCCTTACTTTACTGTTAGTGATTTTGGTGGGGATAGTCCTGCAGAAACTTAGCGTCGAGGTGCTGCAAAATAAAAACGCCTCTACCATTATTGTGATCATGGCTACTCTTGGGGCTTCTATCATCATTAGCAATATTACCAGAATCGGCGTCAGCACCAGGCAGATGTTTGTACCGCCCTTATTGGGCAACGGGGTGGTCCAAATAGGGAACATCGTTTTGCAAAAGCAAAACATGCTGGTTATCGCCGCTGCGGTTTTAGCGTTGCTTTTACTGTGGCTTTTCCTGAACAAAACCATGGTCGGCTTGGCGGTAAAGGCAGCCGGCATCAACAGAAACGCGGCCAGCCTGATGGGGATTAACCTTTCCCGCGTCATTACCCTGACTTTTATTATCAGCGCTTGCGTTGGGGCTGTGGCGGGGATTGTCATTGCTCCCATTATTTCTGCTTACAGTTACATGGGCCTACCCTTTACGGTCAAAGGTTTTATCGCGGCGGTACTGGGCGGTATGGGTAACCCGTATGCGGCGGCGGTGGGCGGTTTGGCGCTGGGGATGATTGAATCGCTGGTGGCCGGCTATTTCTCCAGCAGCTTAACGGACATTGTAACATTTATCCTCTTGCCGATCATTCTGATGATTAGACCGCAGGGTCTGTTCGGCGAATATGAAGGATAGAAACGGGGGTAAGGCCCAAAATGAAAAAAGGGACAATACTGATTAAAAACAACCACCATTTTTCTTTATTAGCGATAGTGGTATTGCTGGCGTTGATTCCCCTGCTGGGGACTAATAATTACATTATTCACCTCATTGAAGTGACTTTGGTATTTACCGTGCTGTCCCTGAGCTTAAATGTGCTATCCGGTTTCGCCGGGCAGATATCTTTCGGCCACGCCGGGTTTTACGCCATTGGCGCTTATGCTTCAGCCTTGCTGGAGATCAAGGTTGGTTTCCCGATGGAGCTAAGCTTGCTCATTACTCTGCTTGGCTGCGCTTTAATCGGGGTTGTCGTCGGTTATCCCATTCTGCGGCTGCGGGGCCACTATCTGGGTATGGCCACTTTAGCCATCGGCCTTTTAATCCAACAGATTTTAAACGGCTGGGTTTCTGTAACCGGCGGAACAGACGGGATGATGGTACATTCGCCTATTTTGTTTGGCATTACCTTAGGCAAAAACTATTATTATTTTCTCATTGTCTGTGCCTTGGCGACTTATCTTTTTTGCCGTGGCCTGAAGAGATCCAAAGTGGGATTGGCTATGCGCACCGTGCGGGAGGAGGAAATGGGCGCCAAAGCCTTAGGCATTAATGTAACCAAATACAAGGTCATGGCTTTTGCCATTAGTTCGACTCTGGCCGGTTTGGCCGGCATCATGTATGCGCACCTGAACAGTTTTTTGAATCCCGATGTTTTTAGTCTCAATACCTCCATTCAGATTCTAACCATGGTTATCATCGGTGGTTTAGGCAGCAACCGCGGCGCGGTTATGGGGGCCGTGCTGATGTCCATTGTTCCGGAGCTGTTTCAACAATACCAGGGTTACCACTTATTAATTTACGGCGTAATGCTGCTGTTGTTTTTAATCTTCCTGCCTAACGGCCTGGTTTCAATTAGACTAAAGCGCAAAGACAAAGGTCGGGTGATATTGGAAAAGGAAAAGGGCGCCGGAGTCGCAGAGCAATGAACAACATTTAAGGAGGGTAAATTAAATGGCTGCTCTTTCTTTACACGGGGTGACCAAAAACTTTGGCGGATTACAAGCTTTAAATGATATATCCTTTCAGGCTGAGGAGAATCAGATCACGGCATTAATCGGGCCCAACGGGGCCGGTAAAACCACTCTTTTAAACGTTATTAACGGGTATTTGAAACCCAATGCCGGAGAAATAAATTTTTACGGCGACAGTATTAAGGGCATTGATCCTTTTCGGGTCGCGCGCAAAGGGATCGGGCGCACTTTCCAAATAGTGAAGCTGTTTAAAGAGTTGACGGTGATGGAAAACATGACCGCCGCCGCTCTGTACAGAGCTCGCAGCACCAGTGCCGCCGCTATTTTGGGGATGCCGGCCGCTAAAAGGGAGTATCAGGAAGTAGTCGAACAGGCCTGGAAACTGTTGCGATTTATTAATCTGGAGCACCGTGCCTGGCATCAGGCCGGTATTCTGCCCTACGGTCAACAAAGGCTGGTCGAAATCTCCCGGGCATTGATGGGCAACCCGAAAATGCTGCTTATGGATGAGCCGGCCTGTGGCCTTAATACCCAAGAGACCAGGGAACTGGAAAAGATTATCATCGCCATCCGCGATAAAGGCATCTCTGTTTTGCTGATTGAACATGAAATGAAATTAGTGATGGGTATATCAAATAAAGTAGTGGTGATTAACTATGGGCAGAAAATCGCCGAGGGTAACCCGGAAGAGATTAAAAAAGATGAAAAGGTAATTAATGCCTATCTCGGGAGGAAGGCAGGCTAATGTTAACTTTAACCAACCTCAACGCCGGTTACAATCAAATAGGTGTGCTATATGACATTAATATGACGGTTAACCAGGGAGAAGCGGTAACTGTTATCGGCATTAACGGGTCCGGCAAGACGACGCTAATGAACACCATTTCCGGATTGATTAAACAGACCGGCGGCGCCATTGATTTTCAAGGACAGGATATTTCCTCCCTGAGCGCTGATCGGAGAGTTGGATTAGGCATTGTCCAGGTGCCGGAAGGCAGGCAAATTTTCTCTCCCCTTACAGTGTTGGAGAATCTGTATTTGGGTATGTATGCAAAGTATCGACATTATAATGCGCAAAATAAAAACGATCTGTTGGATTATGCTTATAACCTGTTTCCGGTTTTGCATGAGAGACGCGCCCAAAAGGCTGGTACGCTCAGTGGTGGTGAACAGCAGATGCTGGCCATTGCCCGGTCTCTGATGAGCCAGCCGAAGCTTCTGCTCCTGGATGAGCCGTCTTTGGGGCTGGCCCCTCTGGTTGTCGAGAAAATTTTTACTGTGTTAAAAGAGCTTAATCAGGCCGGCTTGACTGTTTTGTTGGTGGAACAGAACGCCGAGATGGCCCTGGATGTTGCCCAACGTGGTTACGTGATGGATGTGGGCAGTATTGTGTTGGAAGGAACCACAGCGGAACTGAAAGGAAATAGAAGGGTCAAGGAGATTTACCTGGGTGAAGCTGAATGATCCGCTCTGCCCGGATCATTGTTAATAAATGTTAGATGACTAAAGGAGGATGTCTAAAATGTTGGATCTAACACCGGAGCAATCCATGCTGCAAATGACAACCAGAAAAATTGCTAAAGAAAAGATTGCTCCTTTGGCTGCGGAAATGGATCGGGAACAGAAATTCCCCACCGCCATACTAGATCTTTTTAATCGGGATGGCTTTTTAAGTATGATGCTCCCGGAGGAATATGGCGGCATCAATAGCGATACTGTATCCTTGTGTCTGGTTATTGAAGAGCTGGCCAAGGTTTGTGCCTCCACCGCGGTTACATTAACCGGTCATATAACCGGTTCGGTGGCCTTTTTGCGCTCAAGCAGCGAGGAGCAAAAACAGAAATTTTTGTCCAAGCAGGGCCAATTTAAAATATTTGCTATCTCCATCAGTGAACCGGAAGCCGGATCGGACGTATCCGCGATAAAGACTGCGGCTGTTGCGAAAGATGATCACTATCTGGTTAACGGCACAAAGTGTTTTGTGACCAACGGCGGTCTGGCCGATCTGTATATCGTTTTTATCCGAACCTCGGCGGACCGTAAGCGGGGAATCAGTACTTTTGTAGTGGAAAAGGAGACGCCCGGATTCAAGGTTGGCAAAAAAGAGGATAAGATGGGATTGCGCGGGTCAAATACAACGGAGCTTGTTTTTGAGGATGCCCGCATCCCCTTGGATAATCTTCTGGGCGGCGGCAGCGGCGGTTTTGAGGTGGTAATGAAGACTATGGATAAGATGCGGACCATTGTTGGCGCGCTGGCTTTAGGGATTGCCGAAGGGGCGTTGGAATACGCTAAAGACTATGTCAAAACACGGAAGCAGTTCGGTAGACCGCTCTCTGATTTTCAAGCCATTAGATTCATGTTAGCTGATATGGCCACCAGGGTTGATGCTTCCCGCCTGCTTGTTTACAGGGCGGCAGAGATGGTTGATCGAGGGATGAATGATGTGAGCATGTATTCTTCAATGGCGAAGTATTATGCTTCGGATGTGGCCATGTATGTAACCACTGATGTCGTTCAGTTGTTGGGTGGCTACGGTTATATGAAAGACTATCCGGTGGAACGGATGATGCGGGATGCTAAAGTAACTCAGATTTTTGAGGGCACTAACCAGATTCAACGTTTAGTAATCGCCAAGCAGATGCTGTTATAAGATGAGTGATTGATTATACATTTGGAGTGATATTTATGGTTGAACAACAAAATATTTTTTCTAAAGTCCGCTTTTTAGATTTAACCAGACTTTTGCCGGGAGGATTTTGCACGCAAATTTGGGCTGACCTGGGAGCGGAAGTGATAAAAATCGAAGAGGTGGAACAGGGTGACGCTTGCCGCTTGGTTCCTCCCTTAGTCAAAGGCCAGAGTCATTATTATATGGCTCTAAACCGCAACAAGAAGAGCATGACATTAAATTTGAAGCAAGAAAAAGGCAAAGATATATTTTTTGAGCTGGCGCGAACGGCAGACGTGGTTATTGAAAATTTTCGCCCCGGCGTAATGGAACGCTTGGGCTTGGATTATAACAGACTGAAAGAGGTGAACCCGCGATTAATATACTGTGCCATGTCCGGTTATGGTCAAGAGGGTCCTTACCGGGAAAAAGCAGCCCATGATATCAATTTCTTAGCCGAAAGCGGTTATTTGGATACCGCCATTAAGTGTGGCGGCAGGCTTCCGCCGCTATTCCTGGGTGATATGGCCGGCTCTATGTTTGCCGCTTTTGGCATTGCCATTGCGCTGCTGGAGCGGGAGCAAACCGGTCAAGGTAAGTTTATTGATCTCTCGTTATTTGACTCTTTATTCTCCTGGATGACCTTATTAGCCGCCAGGTCCCGCGCTTTAGGGCGTCCTTTGGAAGCTGACGACCTGGACTACTCAGGCGACAGCCTTTGCTATAACATTTATCCCACGGCAGATCATCAGTTTATTGCACTTGGGATTGTTGAAGAAAAATTCTGGGTTAATTTATGCCATGACCTGGATGTAGAGCATCTAATACCAAAACAGTTTGTTAAGCGAGCCCAGGACCCGGATGCTTTCGCCCAATTGGAGCAAATTTTTGCCGCCAAGACCCAACAGGAGTGGATTACCTGGAATAAAGGCCGTGACCTTTGCTTCTCCCCGGTGAGATCACTCACGGATGTGCTCACCGCCCCCTATCTGGCGTCCAGAAATTTGACTTATCTGATGCAGATGCCCGGAGTGGGAGAAGTACTTCAGTTAGCCCTGCCGCTGCAATTAGCCGCCCGCCACGCCGGTGTTGTTAATCCGCCCCCTGAACTGGGTCAGCATACCGGGGAGATTCTGGCGACCATTGGCCTGGGTGAAGAACAGCTCAAAAGCCTAAAAATAGAAAAAGTAATCTGATTCGTTATCGTAATGTAAATTTAATGATCAGTGAAAGGGGTCTTGCAACTTGAAAAGTCATTCCCAGTCTGACGGAGTTGTACCGGCTGGAAAAACTCTCAGCCAGTACTTAAACATAGCGGCAAAAGAAGCAGGTGATAAGACCGCCCTTATTTATAAAGACTTAATAATTACGTACAGTGAACTGGTTGCACAAGTTGATATTTTTGCCGCCGCGCTGCTTCGTTTAGGTATCGGTTACGGCGATCGGGTCGGTATACTCATGCCTAACTGGCCGGAGTATATCATTGTCAGTCAAGCGATCATGAAGATCGGCGCCGTTAAGGTGCTGATGCACATCAATTTTCGGGAAATTGAAATTAAAACCACTCTTGAACATAGCGACGCCAAAGCAATCATCATGTCTTCGGAATATGGCGGATTTTCTTTTGCTCAATTAATTGACAGTATCCGTCAAGATCTGCCATGCCTCAAGTACATGTTGGTCAAGGGGGAAATTTTATCTGGTATGATTCCCTTTGCTCATCTCTTTGATCACAATCCTCACGCTGGGGAAACGGTAACAAATTATCTGCAGGAACACCCTGTGGAAGCTGACGATCTGGCGGCTATCGTTTATACCTCAGGCACGACCGGCACCCCAAAGGGTGTTCTGCATACCCACAACACCATTTGCCGGCTTGCTTATTCCAGCAATATCCGGCGCAAGGTGACGGAAGACGAAGTCTGGCTGGACATGCTGCCGCTGTCTTCCGCCTTTGGCCTGCAGTACATTGAACCATGTCCGATAATCAGCAAAAGTACACTGGTGTTAATGGAAAGTTTTGATACGCTCGAAACATTGGAACTAATTGATCGGTACAAAGTAACCTCTCCGGTTGGCGTGCCCACTATGTTTATCAGGATGCTCAAGCACGCCCGGTTTAGCGCCTTCGACGTTTCCTCGGTACGAAACGCATATATTGGCGGGGCAGCAGCGCCCTATGAGATGATGCACGATATCAAAGAACGGTTTGGCTGTAGCATTACCATGACTTATGGCGCCTCTGAAATGGGCCATGCCACCATGACGAAACTGGATGATAGCCTGGAAACCATTTGCAATACCTCCGGCAGTCCTATTTATGGCGGCGCGGAAGTGAAAATAGTCGGTGACAAGGGGAAAATGGTGGACATCGGGCAGGTCGGAGAGATTTTTTCCCGCAGCTTTGGCAACGGTCTCGGCTATTATCTGGATCCCGAAAGGACCAAGTCAGTCTTTGATGAACAAGGATGGGTGCATGTGGGAGATCTGGGACAGATGAACGAATGGGGCTACATTACTGTCATCGGCCGCAATAAGGACATGATTGTGCGCGGCGGACACAATATCTACCCGGACGAAATTGAATCCTTACTCTATGCCCACGAAAAAATCGCCGAAGTGAGCATAGTCGGTTACCCTGATCCAGAGCTGGTGGAGCGAACCTGTGCTTTTATCGTCCTTAAACCTGATTACGAATGCATTACCAGGGAAGAACTGGTGGAATTTTTACAAAATAAAGTAGCCCGGTATAAAATTCCCGACCGGGTACAGCTGATAAAAAGTTTCCCGTTAACGGCGAGCGGCAAAATTCAGAAGCATAAACTTGGCGCATTAATTAATGTTGAAAGTTAGATACGGGAGGTGTGGGTAAATGCTGCTGCAGGGAAAATTGTCAATTGTCACCGGCGGGGGAGGCGGCTTCGGACGGGAAATAAGTCTTACTTTGGCCCGCTCCGGCTCTACTGTTGCGGTGGTGGATATTAATGAATCGCAGGCGGCGGAAGTAGCCAAACAGATCAGAGCTGAGGGCGGCCAGGCTGAACCCTTTAAAGTAGATATTACAAATATCCAAGAGGTAAAAGGGTTTATTGAACGGCTTGTAGAAAAATTTCAAAAAATCGATATTTTAATTAACAACGCCGGTGCGACATTGGGGAAACCTGCCGTAGAAGTGATTGAAGAGGATTGGTACCGGGTGATGGACATCAACCTAAAGGGTACGTTCTTTATGGCTCAGGCGGCAGGGAGAGAAATGATTGTCGGCGGCGGAGGAAATATTGTCAACATCGCTTCGATCAGCGGCTTAGTGGCGGAAATCAACACCTCGGTTTATTCTACCAGTAAGACCGGCGTTATTGCCATTACCCGCAACCTGGCCA
>WQUS01000392.1 GCA_009781965.1 Bacillota bacterium
AATCTCGAGAGCCGTGATTAACAAAGAGTTTATAATTGGGATTTATGGAAAGAACTTTTTTGGGTACTGTAAAAAAATGCTCCGGGTTGTGATATACAGAGATTGCGAGTTTAGGCGAAAATCTCTTAATGGTATTTTTGGCGCCTTCGATGGCGGACATTTCCGCGCCTTCAATATCCATCTTAATGAAATCGATTTGTTTAATCTCGTTTTGCTCAACCCATAAGTCAAGAGGAACGGCGGACACCTTCACGCCGGAAGCAACCGCTTTATTGGTGCCGCTTGACGTAACAGGAAAATACAGGATTTCTTCTTTATCAGACACGGCCAACGGTATTACCGATACGTTTGCCACATGCTTCAAGGCCAAGTTCTCCCGCAGGATTTCAACTGTTTTGGGAGTCGCTTCGAAAGCATATACATGACCTGTGACACCTGTTTTTTGAGCAAAATAGATCGGCGTATTGCCTGTAAAGGCGCCTAAGTCGATCACGATATCGCCTTTTTCCACTTCACAGTCATAGGCGTCCCCATGATATGAGTAATTCTCTAAACCCCAGCACTCTACCCGTTCTAACAGATCATCACCGTTTACCTTATGTTTTTCGGCCTCGTTAAAGAATTCCATCCATTGTTCATGAGAATAAAAAGGACGCAGCGATATATAATGATGCAGATCCAAAAAAAACGTGCCCAGCCAAGCTGCGAAAACCATTTCGTAAGTCTCCGCAGACTGTTCATCACCAAGAGAAAGTCCGGTTTCGATGAATTTCTCCATCAATCTGACTGCTGCCTCTCCGTGCCAATTATTGACAGCAATATAGTTATTATCGAGATGAGCTAAGTAAAACGACAACTGTTCAAGCAAAAATGCTTCATTCATACCTAATACACCTCTACAAAGAGTAATCATATCGGCTTTTTTTATTTGCCCGGTTCTGCTCCTACCACTATATGCGCAGATATAAAGTATCATTCCGTCAGGTTATTCATTGACGCCTGTTGGCCATTCCCGTTTAACGCGCGGGTGGCAGAAAACACACAAAGCGCATATTTATAATACAAGTACCGGTTTGGATACACGGCGGAATTACAGAGGGGGATAGAGGGGGCATTGCAAATGACAGGGCAGAGCATAGAAATGTATTGCAACAGCTTTTTGTCAGCAACAGAACCCTATTTGCGCTGTATTGACGAACTAATGCTTGAAACTGCCGTTAATTTATATGATATGTACGCAGGCGCCGCACGAACTGCCACTGTTAATATAGCAGGGATAGATCCTGAACTGCGGGTGGCAATCTGCGACCGGCAGGACCTGCTTCTGGAAAGGATCATTGACCTTCTGCCACAGATGACCTACGATAAACACTCTATATTTACGCCGGCAATACATCACCACATAGGATGGGAAAATGTTGACTTAATGAAGGATTGCGGCTTAGCTGGTTATATGCTGGCCAAAGAGACAGGCGGGCGGCCGGTAATGTACTATGGAACGCAACCTGCCGATTACCCATATCTGCGATATTTGCCTGGAATGGAGATATTATATAATAATACCGCCGATGATATATACAACGTTTATTTTCAGCATTTAAACGAGTCTTATGCCGAAATGGACACTTTGATTCTTTACGGTATGCGTGTTCAGCAATCCTTTACTTACCTTAACGAATACCGTAAACTTCAGCCCCAAGGCAAGGTTTATTGCGGGCTGGACATGAATTCCTTTTGGATGGAACGAATCGTATGGGACAACGTGCTGGTAAAAAGATTTATGGCGCAATGCGATCTAATCGCGACTTCATGCCGTTCGATACGCGATGCGCTTAACCGGAACCCCAGTGTAAATTTCCCCTGCCACTGGCTCGCCAACGGTTTTTTTAATCCAACTGGACACGCTACTAATGCCGACACGGAACAAAAAGAAAATATCATCCTTACTGTCGGCAGGATCGGCACAGGGATAAAAAACAATGGCGAACTAATTAATGCTTTTAGCATGATTGCCAATATTCTACCGGATTGGCAAGTGCGTCTTGTCGGTTCGGTTGAGCCGGAATTCCAGAATGATTTAGAGTATTTTTTTACTGCGTATCCGGATTTGCGGCGCCGGATCATCCTGACCGGCCCGATAGCTGATAAAAGTGAGTTGTACAAAGAGTATGCGAGAGCGAAGATTTTCGTGCTCACATCTCTGTGTGAAGGCGGTACGCCAAACGTTTACGCGGAAGCGCTGCATCACGGATGTATGTTTATCACATCAGATATCGACGCGGCGGACGATATAACAAACCACGGTTTGCTGGGCATAAAATACCGGCTGGGCGATCAACAAGCTCTGGCTAACGCGCTTGTGAGTTTAGGCCAAAAAGCGGATGTTCACGCCTTGCAAAGACACATCCCGATGGCGCTTAAATACGCGGCTAAATATTTTGATTGGCAGCGCAACGCCAAAAAGCTTGCCTTTATGCTGTATAGATAACTCAACAACAAAGCCAAAAAAAACACCGCCCCGGCATATTAATAGGGACGGTGTTTCAGTAATGATGTTTTGGTGGGGCTAACTGGTTTCGAACCAGTGACCTCTTGAATGTGAGTCAAGCGCTCTCCCGCTGAGCTATAACCCCATTTGAAATGCTCTTGAATGTGAGTCAAGCACTCTCCTACTGAACTATAACCATCCTTTCAGTGGATGTTTTTTAGTATAACACATCCAGACACCTGTTGCAATATGGGATTTTGGTAAGTTTCTATTGAGAAAATTTACGTAATTTGACGGGCCTTAAAAGAGAAAAAATAAAGGAAAAACCGCAAGATCAGCGTATTAGATTTAGAAGGCGGCCTTTCGCCCCCCTAGTTCTGCGCAATTTTATCTTCGCACAGCCTGTACCAACATAAAATGCAATACACCCGCTAAGGCTTGGGCTAATTTCTTTGGGCGCAGGTTTGTTTATTACCGGGCGTTGCAGGTGGAGGGTAGCAATGATTG